>JBOHYO010000320.1:0-8001 GCA_050737935.1 Rhodanobacteraceae bacterium | reverse complement strand
GCATTGGGCGTGTTGCGCGGCACGCTGCTGTAGGAGCGGGCCATGCCCGCGACCGCACCTGGGTCGCGCGCTTGGCACGCTCCTACGAAATGGCGAGATATTCGTCCTTGAGCTCGACGTAATGGTTGGCGGAGTAATGCAGTGCCTCGATCTCGGTGTCGCTCAACCGACGCACGCAGCGCGCGGGGTTGCCGACCCACAGCTCGCCTTCGCCGACGACTTTGCCGGGCGCGACCAGCGCACCCGCGCCCACGAACGCGTGACGCTTGACCACTGCACCATCCAGCAGCGTCGCGTGCATCCCGATCAGGCAACAGTCGCCGACCGTGCAGGCGTGCACCACTGCGCCATGACCGATCGTGACATCGCTGCCGACGATGCACGGAAATCCTCCGGGCGAATACGGACCGTCATGGGTCACGTGCAGCACCGCGCCGTCTTGCACGTTCGTACGCGCGCCGATGCGGATCTTCTCCACGTCGCCCCGCACCACCGCGCCCGGCCAGAGCGACACGTCATCGCCGAGTTCCACGTCGCCGATCACCGTTGCGGTGGGGTCGACATACACGCGTGCGCCGAGCCGTGGCGCGATGCCCCGATAAGCACGCAGGTTGGTCATGTCACTTCGTCCCGGGTATGGCCCACAACTATCCATCGTAACGACGGCATGGATCCGACGATACGCCCGCCGCCCGGACGCGAGCCACGCGGCCGGTGCGCGTCCCGGTCATTGGTCGCCGGTTGTTGCAGTGCGTTCTCGCAACGCATCGCGGGTGTTGCGATAGCCGATCTCGATGGCCCGGTCGAACTTGTGCCAGTCGAACATCCCGATCTCCTTCATGTCGGGACGTAGCACCAGGTCGGCCAGCTCGCGCCGCCGCGCGCTGCCGGTTTCGGAATTGACCATGCCGGCGCGGATCAGGATCGCGAAAGCGCCCGGGCGCCGACGACGGGTGCGGCGTTCGGCCCACAGCGTCGGCCAGCGTGGCGAGATGGCCTCGTCGACGTCCGCGTGCAGGGTGTCGTCCGCGCCGATGTCGACGGCGATCAGCCGGGCGTGCGCGTCCTCCGCCAGCACGTCCGTTGGCAGGTTGTTGATCACCGCGCCGTCCACGTACACGTGGTGGTCGTGGAACAGGGGCGGAAGGATTCCCGGCACCGCGCTGGAGGCCCGGATCCAGCGCCACAAAAGTCCCTCGCGGTGCACCGCGGTGCCCCCCGCTGTCAGGTCGGCCGATACGCAGGCAAATGGCAGGGGCAGGTCCTCGATGTCGATTTCGCCGAAGGCCTCGCGCATCAGCATCGTGGCGCGTGCGCCACGGGTCAGCGCGATCAACGGCAGCGTCCAGTCCGCGAGCGGCTTGCCGTCGACCAGCGCGCGGCGGCAGGCTGCACGCAACTTGCCGTCGTCCCATTCGTAGGCAATGCCGGCGCCGATGATCGCACCGATGCTGGTGCCGACTACCGTGTCGATACTGATGCCGGCTTCACGCAGTGCCTGCACCACGCCGATCTGCGCGAATCCACGGGCACCGCCGCCCGACAGCACCAGTGCCGTGCCGTTGCCGGACAACAGTCGCGCGATGCGCGCCATGTCGCCGTGGTGGCGCCAGTGGTGGTGTTGCAATTCAGCCGTGCCGATGCTGGCGCGCCACGCTCGGGCGGCGCCATAGATGAACTTGCCGCGCGGGTGTTGCAGGATCAGATGGCGCGGTCGGTGATGCGTGTCTTCGACCATGGCCTCGCGGCTTTGCGGATGATCCGCGTCCGCCACGGCGTGGTTGCCGACGGGGTACGGCCATGGCGCGGGAGCGCGCTCGGCGGCGACCAACAGCAAGAGGGCATCGGCCTGGCGCTGGCACAGCCGTCGCCAGGTCGCATCGCCATCGCCGAGATAGAGCACGAACCTGTGTTCGGATTCCCGCTCCGTGAACCAGTCGGTACCGCGCGACCGTCCGAGTCCGGCGTCGATCACCAGGCAGTCGCCCCATGCCAGCAATTGGTGCCGCAGGCTTTCCGCGAACGCATGCGCGTCGATGTCTTTATCGAACGGAAGCACCGCGAAGGTGCGCGGCGGACTGGTGGCCTCGTCGTGGGGGTCGCGCATCAGGCGCTGGATGGCGATTCGTGCCGCGCTCAGCATGGCTTGCGGGTGCCGCGCGACGAGCTTCTCGAAACCCTCCCGCGACAGGCGCAGCAATTCCGAATCGCGCAGGGCGCGCACGCTGTGGGTGCGCACCTCCGCTGCGAGCAGGCCGATTTCGCCCAGCGTCTCGCCGGCGGGGATCACGCCGAGCAACCGCGGCGGCCCGCCGATCAGTGGCGTGCCGAACAAACCCAGGCTGCCGGATTTCAAAAGGAACAACGCGTCGGACTCCTCGCCGCGCTGGTACAGCGTTGCGCCGCCCGGCAACAGGAACCACGCCATCTCGTCGAGCAGCGCGCCCAGTTCGTGCCGGTTGAGGTGGCCGAAGACCGCGGTCGCGGCGAGCAACGCGCGCAGATCCGCGGCCGGTGTCGTTCCCATCCGGGGATGCTAGCTTGATTTCCTCCTGCGGCAACGCCACGCTGGGGACTCACGGAGCATCCATGCCCACCGACAATCCCCTGCTCAGCGACGCGCAACTGCCCGCGTTCTCGAAAATCCGCGCCGCCGATGTCGAGCCGGCGATCGACACGATCCTGGCCGGCTACCAGTCCGGCATCGACGCATTGACCGCGTCCATGTCGCCGCGCCAGTCTCAATCGGACATGTTCGAGCACGTGATGCTGGAGTCCGAGCGTCTCGACCAGCGCCTTGCCCGCGCCTGGGCGCCGGTCTCGCACCTGCACGCGGTCGCCGATACCAGGGAGCTGCGTGCAGCCTACGACGCTGCGCTGGAAAAGATCACCGATTTCGAAAGCGCCCTGGGCCAGAACCGGGATTTCCGTGCGGCCGTGCAGGCGGTCGACGACGCGCCCGGCTTCGCACAACGTCCCCGGGCCGAACGGGCACTGGTCGAACACGCGCTGCGCGACTTCAGATTGTCAGGGGTCGCGCTGGAGGAGCCTGCGCGCACGCGCTTCCGCGGAATCGTCAACGAGCTCGCAAAACTCACCACGGAATTCGCCAACGCCGTGCTGGACGCGAGCGAGGCCTGGTATGAGCGCATCGAGGACGAGCGCGACCTTGCGGGCATTCCGGAATCGGGTCGCGCGGTGTTGCGAGAATACGCGCGCGAGCGCGGGCTCGAAGGATCGTTGGTGACCCTGAAACAGCCCGCGGTGCAAGCGGTATTGACCTACGCCGAAAATCGGGGCTTGCGCGAGCGTGTGTACTGGGCGTACCAGACCCGCGCCTCGGACCAGGGCCCGAACGCCGGCAAGTTCGACAACTCGGCGCGCATGGATAAGATCCTCGCGCTGCGCCACGAGGCGGCGAACCTGCTCGGCTTCGCCAACGCGGCCGAGGAATCGCTCAGCACCAAGATGGCGTCGACCCCGGATGAGGTCCTCGCCTTCCTGCGCGATCTCGCTGTGCGCGCGAGACCGGTGGCCCAGCGCGAAGTGGAAGAGCTGCGCGAATTCGCACGCGGAGAACTCGGGCTGGAAACCCTGGAGGCCTGGGACGTTGCCTATGCGTCGGAGCGGCTGCGCCGTGCGCGTTACGCACTCGACGAGGAACAGTTGAAAGCATACTTCCCGCTGCCGTCGGTGTTGAATGGGCTGTTCACCGTGGCCGGCAAGCTGTACGGCATCACCGTCGAACCCGCGCGCGAGCGCGTCGACGTGTGGCACCCGGACGTGCGCTACTGCGAGGTCCGCGATGCCGACGGTGCGGTGATCGCGGGCGTGTATCTCGACCTCTATGCGCGCGACGGGAAGCGCGGCGGCGCGTGGATGGACGTGTGCCGCGCGCGCTTCCGCGATGGCGACCGGACGCAACTGCCGATTGCGTTCCTCACCTGCAATTTCGCGCCGCCCGCTGGTGGACACCCGTCGCTGCTGACCCACGACGACGTGCTCACGATCTTCCATGAGTTCGGGCACGGGTTGCATCACCTGCTGACCCGCGTCGAGCTGCCCTCGATCGGCGGGATCGATGGCGTCGAGTGGGACGCCGTCGAGATGCCCAGCCAGTTCATGGAGAACTTCTGCTGGAACCGGCAGGCATTGGACCTGTTCGCGAAGCACTGGTCAACGGGCGAGCCGCTGCCCGGCGAGTTGTTCGAAAGTATGCTGGCCGCCCGGCATTTCCAGGCCGGGATGTTCCTGGTACGGCAACTCGAATTCGCGCTGTTCGACTTTCTCCTGCACGTCGACCACGAACCGGCGCGGGGCGCCCGCGTGATGGAAACCCTCGAAACGGCGCGACGCGAGGTCGCCGTATTGCACCCGCCCGCGTGGCAGCGGTTTCCACACGCATTCACCCACGTTTTTGCGGGCGGCTACGCAGCCGGCTACTACAGCTATCTGTGGGCCGAGGTGCTGTCAGCCGATGCGTTCGGCGCGTTCGAGGAACGGGTCGACGAAACCGGGGAGGTCATCGACGCCGCGACCGGCGCGCGTTTCCGCGACGAGGTGCTCGCAGTCGGCGCGAGCCGGCCGGCGCTGGAGAGCTTCATCGCGTTCCGCGGCCGCGCGCCGCAACCGGACGCGCTGTTGAAGTCCTACGGCCTCGTCGGCTGAAGCACTTGTCGAAAATCACAAGCGGACCATTTGCCTTTGGTCCTCGACCTCGCCAAGCCTATGTACATGAGGCGGCGCTGGCCGAACACGCCGCCGCAGTCGCGGCGGTGGGTGCGGCGATCGTCGAAGCGGTGATCGCCGCCATCGTTGCGGCAGTGACTGCCGCGTTTTCGGCCTGCGCCACCATGTCCGCCACCGCGTTGGCGCCGGCTGTGGCCGGATCGCCGAGTTCCTCGATGCGTGACTCGATCGCCTTGCGCTGGTCGCGCGGGTAGATCGCGTCGGTGACGCGGCAGGCGGCCGCGAGGTGGATCAGGCAGGCCGTTTGCGCATCCGGTGTTTCGCCGTGGAGCAGGGCGCCGTCCATTCGCGCGCGGATGTCGTGCTCAACGCGTCCGTCACGCTCCGGGTACACGTTCTGGTGGAAGAGCAGCAGCACGCGCTGCTCGCGCATTTCCAGCGTTCCGCGCGCGACAAGGCGATCCAGCAGCCGCTGGCGCAAACCATCGAGGTCGTGCGGCAGTCGCCGGACCCAGTGCGACAGGTCCTTGCGCGGGGTGGCGGCGATCAGTTGCAGCGCTTCGTCCAGCACCGGATCGCCGGTGGATTTGCCGGTCGCCGTCACCCGATCGCCGTCCACGAAGACGTCGCCGCGCAGCGCCAACTCCATCAGCAGCGCACCGGCCAGGCCGTAGTCGAGTCCGATCGCCGCCCGTGGCAGCACCCGGCCGCGTTCATCGTCGAGGGCCAACAACAGCAGATCGGTGGTGAGCATGGCGCGATTCCCGACGGGTGAACGGAAGTATTGTGGTCGTGCTGGACTCTTTACAATGCCGCGATGCGCATTGCCTCATGGAACGTCAATTCGTTGAAGGTGCGGTTGCCGCACCTCGAGCAATGGTGCCGGGAGGCGCAACCGGACGTGCTGGCGTTGCAGGAAACCAAGGTCGGCGACGACAAGTTTCCCCGCGAGGCGGTCGAGTCCCTCGGCTACCACGTGGTGTTTTCCGGCGAGAAGGCCTACAACGGCGTCGCGATCCTCGCGCGCGAGCCGCTTGCGGAAGTGATCGCGGGGGTCCCGGCGTTCGGCGATCCGCAACGCCGCGTGCTGGCCGCGACGGTCGCCGGCGTGCGGATCGTCAACCTGTACGTGGTCAACGGACAGAGCGTCGGCAGCGACAAGTACGCGTGGAAGCTGGAGTGGTTGCGCGCGGTCACCGCATACCTGCGCGAGGAGCTGCAACGCCATGGCCAGGTAGTCGTGCTCGGCGATTTCAACATCGCGCCGGAGGACCGCGACGTACACGATCCGGAAGCGTGGCGCGACCAGGTGCTTTGCTCCGAGCCCGAACGCGCGGCGCTTCGTGCGATCCTCGACCTCGGTTTCATCGACTCGTTTCGTGCGTTCGTCGCCGATGCCGGCCACTTCAGTTGGTGGGATTACCGGCAGGCCGCATTCCGGCGCAACCTCGGGCTCCGCATCGACTTGATCCTCGCGAGCGAAGCCCTGCGCGAGCGCCTGCAGGCGGCGTCGATCGATCGCGTCCCGCGCCGCTGGGAGCGGCCCTCCGACCACACGCCCGTGATCCTCGAACTTGCGAACTGATGCGTCTGCCCCGATCATGAGGGTCATGGACGTGCAGCCCGTTCCGCGGGAAATCATCGACGACGCCGAGCTGGAAGTGCTCGACCGCTTTCTGCGCGGCCATGCCGGCAATTCCGACGAGACCATGCTGCTGGACGGCGTGCACGGCATGCTGACCGCGCTCGCGATCGGGCCCGATCCGGCGCTGCCGGAGGAATGGCTGCCCGAGGTGCTGCACGCGCCCTTCGAGGACCCGGAGCAGGGCGCAGCGGTGCTTGGGCTGCTTGCCAAGCTCAACGATTCCATTCCGGTCGAACTCGATGGCGAGGTCTATGAGCCGGTACTGGGCGAGATCGACGAGGGCGAGCCGGTGCACAGCGACCTGACCGCCGCCGGCTGGTGCGAAGGCTTCAGCCGTGGCATCGACTTGCGGGCCGCGATCTGGGAATCGCGCCTCGAGGAAGACAGCGAATTGCTCGAGATGCTGGGGCCGATCATGGCGCTCGCGGTGGACGAGGGCGTGCTTTCGGCGGACGTGCCGATCGCCAAGCTCGACGACGGCGAATACGAAGCCTGCCTGGCACGGATCCCCGACGCCGTGGAAGCGGTCGCGCATTACTGGCGGGTGCGCCCGCCGACGGAACGAGAACGCGTCTCCGGTGGAGGCGCTTCGGTCGCGTCGTTTCCCAGCCTGCCTTCGCGACGACGAGGCCGCTGGCTGCATTGATTTGTGCGATCGTCCCTGATCGCGGCTCCGATGAACGCTGTCGCACTTTGCAGAAGCAGAAGCAGTCATCGACTCCAGAACGGCCATCCATGGCCTGACTATTCACAACAGCCGCTCCGATCAAGGTCGCGCTCGAGTTCCGCGAACACAGCGTTTCCGCCACGGGCATTGTTTCGCGCCCGCCGCGGGCGCATCTTGGGCTCATCTGATCCCACCGGAGATGGCCCATGGCTTCCCGTAACGTGACCCGCCGCGTGCGCGGCATTCCGACCTCGGACGGCGCCGGCGTGAAGCTGACCCGCCTGATCGGCCAGCCCAAGCTGGATTCGCTGGATCCCTTCCTGCTGCTGGACGAATTCGGCTCCGATTCGGCCACCGACTACATTGCAGGCTTCCCCGACCATCCGCACCGCGGTTTCGAGACCGTCACCTACATGCTGGACGGCCGCATGCGCCACCGGGACAACCACGGCAATTCCGGGCTGCTCGAATCCGGCAGCGTGCAGTGGATGACAGCGGGCCGCGGCATCGTGCATTCGGAAATGCCCGAGCAGGAACACGGCCTGATGCGCGGCTTCCAGTTATGGGTGAATCTCGCGGCCAAGGACAAGATGATGCAGCCGCGATATCAGGACATCGCGCCGGAAAAGATCCCGAGCGTCGAACCCGCGCCGGGTGTCACGGTGCGCGTGATCGCGGGCGAGCTGTTCGGCGTCACGGGCCCGGTCAGCGGCATCGCGATCGAGCCGATGTACCTCGACGTGGCATTGCAGCCCGGCGCGAAGTTGTCGGTGCCGCTGCCCGAAGGGCACAGCGCGTTCGCGTATGTTTTCGAGGGCGATGCGGTGCAGGCGGGCGACGACGCGCTCGGCTCGCGCGAACTCGGCGTGCTGGCGAACGGCGACGCCATCGATCTGGCCGTGGCCGATGATGCGAAGGCTGCGCGCGTGCTGCTGGTCGCGGGCCGGCCACTCAACGAACAGGTCGCCCGCTACGGACCGTTCGTGATGAACACCCCCGA
>JBOHYO010000319.1:0-1838 GCA_050737935.1 Rhodanobacteraceae bacterium | reverse complement strand
GGCGACCGCTTGTTGCGCGAGCTTGCCGGGCGCATGCAGCGCGGCGTCCGGCAAAACGACTTGGTCGCGCGCGTCGGCGGTGACGAATTCGTGGTGCTGCTGCCCGATTGCCGCGACGTGCAGGCCGCACGGGAAGTTGCGGACAGCTTGCGGGTGCGCCTTACGGCGCCGTACCGGCTGCCGGAAGGCCTGTTTCAACTGGACGCGAGTATCGGCATGGCCACTTTCCCCGCCGACGGGGCCGATGCGGCAGCTTTGCTGAAGCACGCCGACGGGGCGATGTATGCCGCCAAGCGTGGCGATCGCATTGGTGTCGAAAGCGTCGTCGAGCGATCGAAAACAGGCACCGGGCCGGGGTGATTGCAAAACGGGGCCGGAGGTAATTACTCCGTGCTTGCACCTCCGCCTCCTTTACGGTGCAAACGATCCCGTTTGCACGTCACCCTCGCGGACGTAGCGGTTGACCAGCACGCCGGTGGATGTGGCTTTCGATGCTTCGAGGCGGAATGCCGATGCATGCGCGCGGTCGTCGAACAGGCGTTTGCCGCGACCGAGCAGGATCGGATAGACCAGCAGGCACAGTTCGTCGACAAGATCCGTGGCCAGCAACTGGTGCACCAGGTCGCTGCTGCCCTGTGTGACAAGGTTGGGGCCGTCGCCGCGCTTGAGCTCGCGCACCTCGGCGGCGACGTCCGGTCCCAGGGCGCGGCTGTTCTGCCAGTCGAGCGTGTCGGGACGGCGTGTGGCGACGTGCTTGACAGTGCCGTTGAACATGTCGGCGATTCCGCGGTGTGGCGCGCCCTCAAGCACGTGCGGCCAGTATGCGGCGAAGATGTCGTAGGTGCGGCGTCCGAGCAGCAACTCGAACGGTCGGGAGAACACGCCGCCCATCACTTCTTCGGATTCGTCGGCGTAAGGCCAGACCCAGCCGCCGTGGGCGAAGCCGCCGCTGGTGTCTTCCTCCGGGCCGCCGGGCGCCTGCATGACGCCGTCGAGGCTGATGAACGCGGGAATGATGAGCTTGCGCATTTCCGTTCTCCTGTACGGATCGATATGTCCGCCTGTCATTCCGACGATCGGCGGATCGCGGGATCGACAACAGTTGATTCCCCCCGTCGCATTTTGCCCTGTACGATGTCGGCGGCGAATACCGCTGCAACAAGTAGGTTCTGGTGTCCCACCACATCAATCAGATCGCGCGGGCTGTCGCAGCATTCCCATATTGGAGCACCGACGCGTGAGCGTGACCTTGTTGCGGGGGTCGCTCGCGCGACGCTTCCGCCCGTTGTTGTGGCTGGGGGTGTGTTTCGTCGTCATTGCGTTCGTCACCCGCCTGATCCTGTTGCTGATGACGGGCTCCGGCGTGCCGCCGAATCCGCTGGATTGGTTGTACGCCTTCGGCGTCGGCCTCGGCTACGACCTGGTCACGTTCGTGTACTTCGCGTGGCCCATGGTGTTGTTCCTGTGGCTGGTGCCGACGCGACGCGGGCGCCTGCCAGGCTGGCAGCGTTGGCTCCTGTACGTGTTGCTGTTGGTGGGCCTGCTCGTCATCTGCGCCGGCATCTTGCGCTGGCAATTCCACGCCAATTTCAAGACGGGCTGGCCGGTGCTGCTGCCGTTCCTGTTCGCCCTGCCGCTGGCGGCGTTCACCTACACCTCGCGCGTCGGGCAATGGATCCTGTGGGTGTTCTGCCTGTTGCTGTTGTTCGGATTGCTGTTCGTGGGCGCGTCGGAACTGACGTTCTGGAACGAGTTCGGCTCGCGCTTCAACTTCATCGCGGTGGATTACCTGATCTACACGCGCGAAGTGATCGGCAACATCGAGGAGTCGTACCCGA
>JBOHYO010000318.1:0-3301 GCA_050737935.1 Rhodanobacteraceae bacterium | reverse complement strand
CGCCGCTGCTGGCCGCGCTGCGGCAGGCTGGGGCGAATGCTCACGAGGTCGACTGGGACGACGATGGTGTCGACTGGGCGCAATTCGAGCTGGTCTTGCTCCGCTCGACCTGGGACTACACGCAGCGTGCGCAGGAATTCCTGGATTGGGCGGCGCGGGTGGCGGAACGCACGCAGTTGCTGAACCCGCTTGCGGTGGTGCGCTGGAACACCGACAAGCATTATCTTGCGGAACTCGCGCGAGCGAGCGTACCGGTGGTGCCGAGCACATTCGTCGAGCCGGACGACGATGCGAAGGCGGCGGTCGAAAGGTTTCTGGCGACCCTTCCGCCTTCGCCCACCGCCGACTTGGCGGGAGCCGGGGATTTCGTGGTGAAACCTGCGGTCGGAGCGGGTTCGCGCGACGCCCAGCGGCACGGTCGCGCAGACCGCGAGCAGGCGATCGCCCATGTGCGCCGCCTGCTGGATCAGCGCCGCGCCGTGGTGTTGCAGCCGTACCTGCAGCAGGTCGACGAACAGGGCGAAACCGCCCTGCTGTTCTTCGACGGTGTGTTCTCGCACGCAGTCGGCAAGGGCCCATTGCTGAAGCGCGGCGCGGCTGCGACGGCGGAGCTGTACGCGAAGGAAACCATTACGCCGCGCACGCCGCCGCCCGGGGAACTGGACCTCGCACAACACGTGCTCGCCGCGATTCCCTTCGATCAGCCGCTGCTGTACGCGCGCGTCGACCTGATCCAGGACGACGACGGTTCGCCGCGCCTTCTTGAGCTGGAACTGGTCGAACCTTCGGTGTTCGTGGACCACGCCGACGATGCAGCAGCGCGATTCGCCGAAGCGATCCTGCGCCATACACGCTGACATCCACCTTCGGAATGAAGGGCGGAGCGAAGCGCGCGCGCGCAGCGCCGATGCGCCTGCCGCAGGCGCATCGGAGGAGGAAGCGAAATGCTGGCGCCGCCGCTCTTCGCTCCTACTTCCCCCTTCGGCAGGAACGGGGACTGAGGGGGATGGCTTTTCGCATCCGTTCGCGACGCGGCATCATGGCGAACGTGAGCGTCACCCCAAAGCCGCCCCTGCCCCGCAATGTCCGCCTGCTGATCGGCATGCGCGCGGCGCGCAGCATCGGCCAGGGCGCGATGGTGGCGTCGTTCACGCTGTACCTGCACGCACTCGGCTGGAGCGCGACCGCGATCGGCGCGGTGCTGATGGGTGCGCTGCTGTTCGGCACCCTGCTGACCATCATCGTCGGTCCGTTGAGCGACCGCGGCGGGCGGCGATCCTTTCTGCTGGGCTACGATGCATTGCAGGCGCTGGTGGCGGTGATCGCAATGACGACGGCCACGCCGTGGCTGCTGGTCCTTGCCGCCGTGATCGGCGGCTTCGGCCGCGGCGCCAATGGCTCGGCCGGCCCCTTTTCTCCGGTCGAACAGGCGTGGCTCGCAATCGAATTGCCAATGGCCCGGCGCGGCAGCGTCTTCAGCGGCAACAGCGCGGTCGGTTTCATCGGGATGGGCGCCGGCGCGGCACTGGCAGCGTTCCCGGCCTGGTGGTTCGGCCACACGATGGTTGCGGACGACTACCGGTTGTTGTTCTTGCTGCCATTGGCCGGGTCGCTCGCGAGTTTCGCGCTGATGTGGATGGCGCGCGAGCCGGATGGGTTCACCTCGGCCGCCATCGAGCAGCGCGGCGACGCAGCGATCCGTCTGACGGAGAACCGTCTGCTCGCGAAGCTGGTGCTTGCCAATTTGTTGAATGGACTGGGCATCGGCCTGATCGGTCCGCTGATCGCGTATTGGTTCGCGATCAAGTTCCATCACGGGCTGGTCGACATCGGACCGGGCATCGCGCTGGCGTTCCTGTTCAGTGCCGTGGGCGCCTTCATCGCCGGCGCGATCGCGCGCCGCCGCGGCATCATGCACACGGTGTTGTGGATGCGCGGCATCGGCATCGTGCTGCTGGTGGCGATGCCGCTGGTGCCGTGGTTCTGGGCCGCGATGGGCCTGTACATCGCGCGCGGCGCGAGCAATGGTGGCACCAGCGGGCTGCGGCAGGCGCTTGCGGCGGGCCTGACGCGGGTCGAGCGCCGTGGACTGGCCAGCAGCCTGCAGAACATCTCGATCCAGTTGCCGCGCGCGATCGGCCCGCTGATCGGCGGCGCGCTGTTCCACGCCGGCTACCTCACGATACCGTTCCTGCTGGGCGCGGCGCTGCAAATCGGTTATCTGGTGCTGTATGCGCGCTTCTTCGGTGCGCACGAGGCGGCGCGGGTGCATGAAGCGTAGGGCGGACAACGCCCGCCGATCCGCATACTCCGTCGGCGGACGGGTTCCGCTCTGCGACCGCGAACGCGTGCACTCGGAATGCGCGCATGGACCGCAAATGCCGCGCAAGGCGGTCGGTTACAATGCGCGATGATCCAGGGCCGTGCGGAGCACGGTCAAACACAAGGATTCGCATGAAGATACTGGTCGGTTACAAGCGGGTCGTCGATTACAACGTGCGCGTGCAGGTGAAACCGGATGGCAGCGGCGTGGCCACGGAAGGCGTGAAACTGTCGCCCAATCCGTTCGACGACATCGCGCTGGAGGAAGCGCTGCGGCTGCGCGAGCAAGGCATCGCCGAGGAAGTGGTGATCGCGACGATTGCACCCGCCGACGCGCAACCCCATCTGCGCAACGGTCTCGCGATGGGCGCCAACCGCGCGATCCATGTGGTCACGCCCGACGCGATCCAGCCGCTCGCCGCCGCGCGGGTGTTCCTGAAACTGATCGAAAAGGAACAACCGGGACTGGTGATTCTCGGCAAGCAGGCCATCGACGACGACTGCAACCAGACCGGCCAGATGCTGGCGGCGCTGTGGGATCGTCCGCAGGCGACGTTTGCGTCGAAGCTTGCAATCTCCGGCGACAAGGCGACCGTGACCCGCGAGGTCGACGCCGGGCTCGAAACCATTGAAGTCGACCTGCCGGCCGTCGTGACCACCGACCTGCGCCTCAACGAGCCGCGCTTCATCAAGCTGCCCGACATCATGAAGGCCAAGTCCAAGCCGATCGAGACGATCGAGCTGGCGTCGCTCGGCATCGAACACGCCGGCGAAATCAAGACGACCCACTACGCACCGCCGGCCAAGCGGTCGCGCGGGGTGATGGTGAAGGACGTGGCCGAACTGGTGGGGCTCTTGAAGCCGAACGGCTTGGATTGACCTCGTCTCCCCCGGAACAAGGCACGCCCGGCTGGGGAGCTCGTCTCCGTCCGCGGGACGGCAGGCGTCGGCTTGAGCCCTTCTCCCTCCGGGAGAAGGT
>JBOHYO010000317.1:0-3628 GCA_050737935.1 Rhodanobacteraceae bacterium | reverse complement strand
CGCAGGTACTTCGCCATCTTGTAGCCGAGCTGACGCGGCACCCGCAGTCGCAGCGGCGCGCCGTTCGGAATCGGCAGCGCCTTCCCGTTCAAGTCCCACGCGAGCAGCGTCTGCGGGTGGTAGGCGTCGTCGAAACCGAGCGATTCGTAGTATTCGTTGCCGTCGTCCATCGCGTCGAAGCAGCGGAACACCACGTAGCGTGCGGCCTTGGCGGGTTGTGCCATTTTCAACACGTGCGACAGCTGTACACCGGTCCATTTGCCGATCACGCTCCAGCCTTCGACACAATCGTGGCGGGTGATCTGGGTGCGGCCCGGTAGCGCGCGCAATTGATCCAGCGACAACGACAGCGGATGCGCGACCAGTCCGCCGACGCCGAGCCGGTAGTCGCGAAATCCGTTCGCTGCCAGTGCGCGGTATTCCGGTGCCTGCGGATCGGTGCTGCCATTGGGGCGGAACACCGGCGAGATGTCGGCTTCGGTGTATTCGCGCGCCATGGAGTTGCGCGACAGGGTACTTTGCGCGGCGTGGCTCAAGACCGTCGCGCTACCCAATATCTTGGGCGCCCAGTCCGTTTGCGACAACTTGTCGCAGCCGCCCACCGCGACCGTGCCGGTCAGTGCCAGCGCGTCGCGCAGGAAGCGCCGGCGCCTATTGATGAGTTTCATCGCGCGTTTCCGTGATTGCATATCGGCCGGTGATGATCGAGCGCAGGTTGTTGCCGACGCCGGTCACGATCACTTCGAAGATGTGGACCAGAAAGAACGCGACGAAACCCATCGCGAACAGGAAGTGGATGCTGCGCGCCGATTGCCGGCCACCGACGGCGTCCACCAGCCAGCCGAGCACCGAGTCCATGCGCGGCGACATCGCGAGGCCCATCAGCAACACCCCGCCGCCGAACCCGAAGATCACCACGAGGTAGGCAATGCGTTGCAGCACGTTGTAGCGCGCGGCTTCCTCGCCGTGGGGGTGCCTGAGCAGCGCGTGGTCGATGACGGAACGCCCGATGCCGCGCCAGTCGCGCCCGGCCGGGATCAGGTCGCGGGTCAGGTGCCGGGTCCACAGGGCATAGGCGACGAAGCACACGCCGTTGATCACAAACAGCCACGCAAAGAAGAAATGCCACGCGCGGCCCATCGACAGCCAGCGCGAGCCGGGGATCGTCGCCCAGGTCGGAAAACCGCGCACGGTGGTTCGACCGTTCACGTTCGACGCCCCGAACCAGCCGGTGGTGTCGAATCGTTGCGAGCCGAGCGTGGTCACGCCGTGCAGCTTGCCGTCGGCGGTCCGGGTCGCGCCCAATTGCAGCCACGGGCGATCGAAGTGCGAGCGCTGGCCCCAGTACAGCGCCGGGTGGGCGTTGAAAATCTGCAGGCCGCTGCCGAGCAGGATCAACAGGCAGATCGCGTTGATCCAGTGCATGATCCGGAGCGGCAAGGTATGCCGATACACGATGCGACGGACCGTGCGGGCCGGCGGCGTGGCGGCAGGCGGGGGTGGAATCGCTTCTTCGGGGAAGCTGGCCATGGCCGGCTCCTTGGGCTGCGACGGCGCTAGCGTACTGCCAATCCGCTCGCGCGTGTATTCGACAGCTGTTGGGCTTCTCCCGGAACAAGTCCGGGATCAGCCCAACCTACCGAACTGCCAATCTGGCCGGGTGTGTCGTTCCCCGTTTCGCCAACGACATTCGGCGGCTGTTGGGCTTCTCCCGGAACAAGTCCGGGATCAACCCAACCTACCGAAGCCGTGTAGGTTGGCGCTGAGCGCAGCGAAGCCCAACGATGGAGCAAGCGCCGGCGGAGTGCTTGGTAGGTTGGCGCTGAGCGCAGCGAAGCCCAACGATGAAGCACAAGGCGCCAGAGTGCCTCGTCCGCTGGTCGGCGATATGCTTGTCGTCCATCCGTCATGCCGTGCGACAAATGTTTTCGCGGCGGCGCTGCCAGGAGATTCCCATGTCGCTCAAAGGCAAACGCATCGCGATCACTGGCGCGTTCGGTTCACTCGGAGCCGCGGTCGTCGAAGCCGCACTGGCGGCGGGCGCCAAGGTCGCGGCGATCGACCGCGCCGAGGTGCCTGCCGACACGCACGGGTCGCAGGCCTTCGGTGACGTGGATCTCGCCGACACCGCGCAGGCAAAAGCCGCAATCGATGCAGCAGCCAAGGCGCTCGGGGGACTCGATGCGCTGGTCAACATCGCTGGCACCTTCCGCTTCGAAACGCTGGCCGACGGCAGCCCGGATACCTGGGACCTCTTGTATCGGATCAACGTGCGCACCGCGGTCGCGGCCAGCAAGGCCGCACTCGCGCACCTTCCGGACGGCGGACGCATCGTCAACATCGGTGCGGCTTCGGCGCTGAAGGCCGGCGCCGGCGTAGGCGCCTACACGGCGTCGAAGGCCGGTGTGCTGCGCCTCACCGAATCGCTTGCCGAGGAATTGAAGCCGCGCGGCATCACCGTCAACGCGGTGCTGCCTTCGATCATCGACACGCCGCCCAACCGCCGCGACATGCCCAAGGCCGATTTCGGGAAGTGGGTGAAGCCGCAGCAACTCGCGGACGTGATCGTGTTCCTGCTGTCCGATCAGGCGTCGGCAATCACCGGCGCGCTGATTCCGGTAACGGGACGGGTGTAGCCGTAGAAGGCAGGTTGGGCTGAACGCGGAGAAGCCCAACAGCTTCCAACGCAGCGCCGAAGCCGTTGAGCTTGGCAAGCCCTCCCCTTCAAGGGGAGGGTTGGGTGGGGATGGGTTCGGGTCGGGCGTGCAGCACCCCATCCAAGTCACCCATTCCCTCCCGGTTTCTCTCTTGAAGGGGGATGGGATCAGTGTTGCTCGAGGTGATACCGGGTCGCCATCTCAACTTCGCTCTTCGAACCCAGGATCACCGGCACGCGCTGGTGCAGTTGCGTGGGTTCGACGTCCATGATCCGTTCGCGGCCGGTGCTGGCCGCACCGCCGGCCTGCTCGACGATGAAGCTCATCGGATTCGCCTCGTACATCAGCCGTAGTTTGCCGCCCTTGTCCTTCACCTTCTCGTCGAGCGGGTACATGAAGATCCCGCCGCGGGTCAGGATGCGGTGCACGTCGGCGACCATCGACGCCACCCAGCGCATGTTGAAGTCGCGCCCGCGCGGGCCGGTCGTGCCGGCCAGAAGATCCGCGACGTAACGCTGCATCGGCGTTTCCCAGAAACGCTGGTTGGACATGTTGATTGCGAATTCCGAAGTGTTTTCGGGAATCATCGCGTGCGAACGCGTCAGCCGGAAACTGCCGATCTCACGATCCAGCGTGAACACGTCGACGCCGTGGCCGGTGGTCAGCACCAGCAGCGTGGACGGACCGTATACGCAATACCCCGCGGCGACCTGTTGCGTACCGGGCTGCAGGAAATCCTTTTCGGCTGGATGCGTAACGCCCTCGGGGCAACGCAGCACCGAGAAGATCGTCCCGACCGAGATGTCGACGTCGATGTTGCTGGAGCCGTCCAGCGGGTCGAACAGCAACAGGTAGTTGCCTTTCGGATACGCATCGGGAATCGGGTAGGGTTCGGCCATTTCCTCGGACGCGCAGGCGGCCAGGTGTCCGCCCCATGCGTTGGCTTCCAGCAGGATCTCGTTGGAGATCAC
>JBOHYO010000316.1:0-5176 GCA_050737935.1 Rhodanobacteraceae bacterium | reverse complement strand
ACCGCAGGGGGATATTCCCGTTACGTCGTGTCGGTGTCGCGCCTGCAGCAACTTGATTCGGGCAATGCGATCTACGTCGGCTACAGCCGTCAGTGGGCCAGCAGAAACCTGGACACGTCCGCGCAGTTCTTCCTCGGTGGCCCCGACACGGTGCGCGGCTATGACGCGGGTGCGCTGTCCGGCTCGCAAGGCGATCTTTTGACCGCCGAATTTCGCCATGACTTCCATCTGTCCCGCACGCCGGGGCGCTGGCAGGCCACGTTGTTTGCCGATACCGGTCGTGTCGATGTCTACAAAGATGCCTTCGCTGGGGGTGTGAACAGCGGCCGCGCCAGTAGCGCTGGCGTCGGCCTTCACTGGGCGACCCCGGGCGAGTGGTTTGTCGATGCCACGGTATCCAGACCCATCGGTACCACGCCGGCATTGCTGGACGCTGCCGACGCCGGGACGCGACTGTGGGTGCAGGTACGCAAGGGTTTCTACTGATTGCTGCGGCTTGGCAGCGGGGTAGCAACGGCGGCAGATGGCCGGGCCTTGGTCCGGTGCGATCGCTTGCAGGCGCGGCGTGAAGGCTTGCCTCGGCGCCGCGCGGGCGGTCTTTCGCATTGGCTATACTTTCGCGATGACAGAGCTTCATCGCACCTGTTTTGCATTTCGATGGATGTTGCCGCGTTGCGGATCGGCGGCCCCGCGGGCCATGGAAACGCTGCCGCATGAGTGACCGCAAGCCGGCCACCGGCACCCTGTTTGTCGTCGCGGCGCCCTCGGGTGCGGGCAAATCCACACTGGTGAACGCGCTGCTCGCGCGCGAGCCCGGTATCTCGTTGTCGATTTCGCATACCACGCGCGCGCCGCGACCGGGCGACGTGGACGGCGTGCAATACCACTTCGTGGATCGCGAGTCTTTCGAGAAGATGGTGGCGAACGGAGAGTTCCTCGAACATGCCGAGGTGTTCGGCAATGGCTATGGCACCTCGCGCGGCGCTGTCGAGCCGGCGCTCGCGGCGGGCCGCGATGTGTTGCTGGAAATCGACTGGCAGGGGGCGGCGCAGGTCCGCCGCGCGATGCCCGAATGCGTATCGATCTTCATCCTGCCGCCTTCACGTGCGGAACTGGAGCGCCGGCTGCGCGCGCGCGGCACCGACAACGTCGCGACCATCGAGCGGCGCTTGGCAGCCTCGCGCGAGGAAATCGCACATGCCGATGAATTCAACTGCATCGTCGTCAACGACCGGTTCGAGGATGCCCTGGCGGCATTGCAAGCGGTCGTGCACGCTGCGCGCGCGGGCGAACCGCTGCCGGCCGACCGGCACGAGGCGCTGATTGCCCGACTCCTGGCCTGAACGCCGAGGCGGAGTACCGAGCCCGAACCGAGCGCTGTCGTTGCCGCTCCGCTAACCTAGCGGGTCCGTGAACGAGGTTGCCCGATCCGCGATGAATGTCGCCGCCGACAATCCATCTGCCGACGCGATGGTGCAGGTGCGCAATCTGCGCACCCGGCTCGGCGGCAAGGTGATCTTCGACGGGCTGGACCTTGAGGTGCCGCGCGGCAGCGTGACCGCGATCATGGGACCCTCCGGCACGGGCAAGACGACGCTGCTCAGGCACCTGACCGGGCAGTTGCGGCCCGATGCGGGAAGCGTGCGGGTCGATGGCGAGGAAGTCACGACGTTGTCGCGACGCGCGCTGTTCGGCTTGCGCGAACGGATCGGTTTCCTGTTCCAGAACTCGGCGCTGTTGACCGATTTCAGCGTGTTCGAGAACGTCGCTTTCCCGCTGCGCCAGCACACGCGTCTCGGCGAGGAGCTGGTGCGCAACATCGTGCTGACCAAGCTGCAGGCCGTCGGGTTGCGCGGCGCGGCCAACCTGATGCCGAGCGAGCTTTCCGGCGGTATGGCGCGGCGCGTGGCGCTCGCGCGCGCGATCGTGTTCGATCCGATGCTGATCCTGTACGACGAACCCTTCGTGGGCCTCGACCCGATCGCGTTGAACCAGGTGCTGCGCCTGATCCGTACACTGAACCAGACACTCGGGATCACCTCGATCCTCGTCGCGCACGAACTCGCGGCCGTCCGTCAGGTGGCCGATCGAGTGTATCTGATCGCGGGAGGCAAACTGGTGGCCGAAGGTGCCCCGGACGAACTCGCGCACCGGGACTCGCCGTGGACGCGGCAGTTCTTCGGCGGCGAAGCGGACGGCCCGGTGCCGTTCCATTACCCGGCGCCCGACTTCGCGGTGCAACTCGGTCTCGCGGAGGACCACCGGTGAACGCACGCCTGCGCCGCAACTGGCTGCTCCAGGGGATCACTTCGGTCGGCGAATGCGGTTTGTTCTTCATCGCGATCCTCGGGGCGCTGCCGAAGAGCATGCGCTACTGGCGCGAGCTATGCCGGCAGATCTGGTTCATCGGCGCGATGAGTCTCGTGATCGTGATGACCTGCGGCCTTTTCATCGGCATGGTGCTGGCGCTGCAGCTTTACTACACGTTGTCGATCTTCGGTGGCACCGCCGCGCTCGGAACGGTCGTCGCGCTTTCACTGTTCCGCGAGCTCGGGCCGGTGGTGACGGCGCTGCTGGTGGCGGGGCGCGCAGGCACCGCGGTCACGGCCGAGATCGGCCTGATGCGCGCGACCGACCAGCTCGATGCGATGTCGATGATGGCGGTCGACCCGCTGGCCTATGTTGCCTCGCCACGTTTCCTCGCGGGCGTGATCGCGATGCCGCTGCTCGCCTGCGTGTTCAACGCGATGGGCATCTTCGGCGGGCACCTGGTCGGCGTGACCTGGCTCGGGCTCGACAACGGCACCTTCTGGGGCAACATGACCTCCACGGTATCGCTGCAACGGGACATCCTCGACGGCCTCTACAAGAGCATCGTGTTCGGCGGAGTGGTCAGCCTGATCGCGGTGTTCCAGGGCTACACCGCACCGCCCACCAGCGAGGGCGTCGCGTATTCGACCACCCGCACAGTGGTGTTTTCCTCGATCGTGATCCTCGCGTTCGACTTCGTGATGACGGCATTCCTGACATGAGCCGGATGCCCGTGGTTTCCGCTCGCCGTCGTCCCCGGCCTGCCCTTTCGGTGATTTGAGATGAATCCAAGACCTTCCTACGCCATCGGCACCGGCCTGTTCATCCTGCTCGGGTTCGCCGCGCTCGCCTATCTCGCCACCCAGACCACCTCGGTGGCGAACATCCATCGCGGCAGCAGCTACGTGATCAAGGCGCGTTTCAGCAACATCGGCCAGTTGAAGGAACGCGCGCCGGTGAAGATCGCGGGCGTCCGGATCGGCGATGTGCAATCCATCGCGCTGGAACCGCAACGGATGGACGCGCTGGTGACCATGGCAATCGACCAGCACTACGGCGACATTCCGGAGGATTCCTCGGCTGCGATATTCACCAGCGGTTTACTGGGTGACCAGTACGTTGGCATCCAGCCGGGTGGCTCGCCGGAATTCCTGAAAAACGGCGACGAGATGGTGCTGACCCAGTCGGCGATGAGCATCGAAAACCTGATCGGCAAGTTCATGGTCAACGGGGGGCCGCATGCGAGCAGTTCCGGCGCGGCACCCGCGTCGAGCGCACCGCCCGCTTCCGACAGGCCCTGACATACATTTTTTGCCGCACGGCTCCGCCGCGCGACCCGAGGAGACACTCATGCTCAAGCGTTTCATCCCGTTGATCCTGATCCTCGCGATCGCCGCGCTCGGTACGCCCGCGATGGCGGCGCCGACCAGCCAAGCCCCGCAACAGATCGTCCAGTCGATCGCCGAGCAATTGGCCGATGCGATCCAGGGGCGCCAGGCCGAGTTGCGCAAGCACCCCGATGAGGTGATCAAGATCATCGATGGCATCGTGCTGCCGCATTTCGACATGGACTACGCCGCGCTGCTGGTGCTCGGCCGCCACGCGCGCGAAGCGACTCCGGAGCAGCGCGTCGCGTTTACGCGGGCGTTCTACACGGCGCTGACCCACCGCTACGCGGAAGGCTTGGTCGCCTACACCCGCGGTGCGGTGAAGGTGCTGCCGGCACAGGGTCCGCTCGACCAGCGGCGCACGATCGTGCGCACCCAGGTACAGCTCGCGAGCGGCAAGAACCTGTCGGTGGACTACGCGTTCCGCAAGACCTCTTCGGGGGAATGGAAAGCGTATGACGTCATCATCGAAGGCATTTCCTACATCACGAACTACCGCAACCAGGTGGATGCCGAGATCCAGAAGGAAGGCATCGCGGGCCTGATCAAGCGGCTGCAGACGCAGGGTGCGGGCGCGATCAACGAGATGAAGAAGGAAAGCGGCGGGCACTGACGATGGTCCGCACGTCCGTCCGCGCCGAAACGGTGGAGGTTGGTCCGGCCGATGGCGACACGCTCGCGGTCCGGGGCGCATTGACCTTCGCCACCGCGCAGCGTGCCTGTGCGGACGGCGAACGCGCGCTGACTGCGGGCACGCATACGCGCCTTGACCTTGCAGGCGTCACGCACGCCGACAGCGCCGGGCTCGCCTGCGTGATCGCGCTGGTCGCCGCCGCACGCCGCGCGGGACGCCGTCTGCGGGTGGTATCGCTGCCGGAGGGCCTGCGCGCGCTGGCGGAGGTCTGCGGCGTCGCCGCGCTGCTGGAAGCGGAGCCGCGCCCGGCTGCTTGATCCGCTGGATCAGCCGACAGACCCCGCGGGCGCGGGCGCGGCACTGGAGGAAGGCCCGGCCGGGAACCCGGCGCTCGTTGTCGGCGCGGGTTGCGCCGACGAGGCGGCAGGCGCCGGCATCCCGTTCTGGTTCAGGCCGTGCGATTGCTCGTACGCCTTCTGTTGCTCCAGCAACTTGTCCAGATCCTCGCCGCTCTCCTGCCCGGGGCCGGTGCCCTGCAGTTGCTCGATCGCCGACAGCGGCGGGTTGCCGTAATAGATTTGGTACAGGCGGTGCTGCCGGTAGGCGTCGCGCGTGAACGCATACGGGTCATACGAGGTGTCGATGATCGCATCGAGCGGCAGCGCGTTCGCACGCAAGGTCATGAGGTACGCGAGGCTCGGGAGGTACTGCGCATTCCAGCGGAAATCATGATTGCGCGAGTACCAGCCGAGCGGATCGAAATAGCTGTCCACGGGCAGTCGCCACACGTCGCGCACGGTGGTGGGGCCGACGAATGGCAGCACGAGGAACGTTCCCTCCGGCA
>JBOHYO010000315.1:0-2282 GCA_050737935.1 Rhodanobacteraceae bacterium | reverse complement strand
CGAGCTCGCGTTCGCCGAACTTCAGCGGCCCGTTGCCGTTGGCGAGCGCTTCGAGCGCATCGTGGATCTTCTCCGGAATCAGCGGCGCGATGCGCAGCCATTCGGGCACGCGCTTCCTGATTTCCCGTAGTGCATGGCGCATGCTGTAACGGTCGGCGAGGATCCGTTTCAGCACCGGTTGCGCCACCGACCAGATGTCGATGCCGGGGTCGAGCTGTCGACCCAGCCCTTCGACGTTCAGCAGGGTCTTCTGCAAAAGGATCAGCTGCGGCTGCAGGGTCAGCTCGAACTTTCGCGCCACACTGAACAGTTTCGCCACGACCTCGGCCAGCGAGATTTCCGACAGCGGCCGCGTGAAATAAGGCTCACACACCGTGCGGATCGCCGCCTCCAGTTCGTCGACCCGGATGGTGCGCGGCATCCAGCCGGCGGCGATGTGCAGTTCGGCGATGCGGTGGTAGTCGCGCTCGAACATCGCGATGAAATTTTCCGCGAGCCAGTATTGGTCCTCTTCCGGCAACGAGCCCATGATCCCGAAATCCAGCGCGATGAAGCGGGGATTGCGGGTGCGGGTGGGATCGACCCAGATGTTGCCCGGATGTGCGTCGGCGTGGAAGAAGTTGTCGCGGAACACTTGCTCGTAAAACAGCCGCACGCCCTTTTCGGCGAGTACGCTGCGGTCGACGCCGGCCTTGTCCAGCGCGGCCACGTCGTCGGCGGGAATGCCGTAGACGCGCTCCATCGTCAGCACGTTTTCGCAGGTGTGCGACCAGAACACCTCGGGCACGTACAGGTCGTCGGAGCCTTCGAAGTTGCGGCGCAGCAAACTGGCGTTGGCACCCTCGTTCTGGAGGTTCAGTTCGTTGTGCAGGGTGCGGGCGACTTCATTGAACATGTCGCGTGGGCGGATCTTGTCGGCCTGCGGGTGCCAGCGCTGCACCAGCCACGCCAGCGCATCCAGCAGCTCGAGGTTCTGCCGGATGTTCTTGTGGATGTTCGGACGCAGGACCTTGACGATGACCTCTCGGTCCCGTGGCGTCGCCGTGGCCGCTCGCGCGCCGGACGAGTGCACGGCCGTGGAGGGTGAAGTACGCAGGCGCGCGGCATGCACCTGCGCGACCGAGGCCGAGGCGAGCGGGGTTTCATCGAAGTTCGCGTACAGCTCGCCGACCGGCTTGCCCAGCGACTGCTCGACGATCGCGCGGGCTTCCGCGCCCGGGAACGGCGTGACCCGATCCTGAAGATGCGCGAGTTCTTCCGCCACGTCCGCGGGGATCAGGTCGCGGCGGGTCGAGAGCACCTGGCCTGCCTTGACCCAGATCGGTCCGAGTTCCGTCAGCGCAGCGCGCAGCCGTGCGCCACGCGGCAACGCGGCGATCGGCTTGCGCGGGCGCGGCAAGATCACGCGCAGCCAGCGCAACGGCCGCAAGGCATGCTGTTCGTCGATCAGGTCGTCGACGCGATAACGCACCAGTACCGCGGCGACGTGCACGACGCGCGGCAACAGGCGCAGCGGGGTCATGGCTTGTCGGTTCCCAAACGCGCCACGCGCGCCGCCAGCCGCTCGGTGCGTTCGCGCAGGTCGTCGACGTCGTCGAGAAAGGCGTTCATCTCGGGGTGCGGAACCGTGACGCGGGCCTCGTCGCGCAACCAGTCGATGGTGTCGTCGCGGAAATGGCGCGCGCCTTCGCCGGCCCATTTCGCCGCGTCGCGCAGCGCGCGCGCGATGGTGGTGCCGACCACGTCGCCGAATACCGCGGCGAAGGCGGCTTCGAAATCGGGCCGGTACTCGCGCGCCAGCTTCTGGACCTGGCGGGCGAGTTCGGCATCGCCCGCGATCTCGACCTTCCCTGGCGGGCGCGCATCGCCATCGCGCCCCAGCACCATCGCCAGCAGTGAGCCGGGTGTCGCCTTGACCTCGAAATCGCCGGCGCTGCCGTCGCGCCCCGCCTCCGGCGGCGGTTCGATCTGCAGCGTGCTGTTGCGCGCAGCAAGTGCGAACGCGAGCTCCGGTCCGCGCAGGTATACGCCGATCCGGCGGCCCTCCAGACGCCCGATGGCCTCGCGCGTTTCCGGATCCAGCGCCACCAGCCGGTTCAGCGCGAGTGTGAGGGCAAGGCCGCCCAGCTTGCGAAGCGGGTGGGGAATCCAGGCGTTCGGTTCGCGTTCGGACATCCGGGGATTGTAGCGTCGCGCCATTAACGAAGGCCCCGACGTTGCGCAGGGCGCACGCCGCAGCTACCCTGCGCGCACTCCGTCGGGGAGTAGCCACCTTCGGCATG
>JBOHYO010000314.1:0-3837 GCA_050737935.1 Rhodanobacteraceae bacterium | reverse complement strand
ATTTGGGAGTAGTCGTATGCGGATCTAACGTTTCTACGCCGAGTCAGGGACCAAGGTCCGCTATTGGGCGACTTGGTAAAGGCGGCGACCGGCCGGTGTTGGCCGACTGCTGCCGCGCGCCTGCCCCGGAGACGGCGGCGGTCAGCCGGCCCAGATTTCCAGCAGTGGCCACCAAGGCGTAAGCCCGCAGCGCCGCGGATGACTTTCGATCAACCGCACCGGTTCCCCGGGGTCGCGAAATAATCGCCAAATGCAGCGATGACCTTGTCCACATCGCTCGCCGAAACATCCAAATGCGTGACAAGGCGCAGCGGATTTCCCGTGCCGATCAAGATTCCGTTCGCCTTCAAATGCAGCTTCAAAGGATCCATGTCCCCGTCCGCGACCGTGCAGAACACCATGTTGGTTTGTACGGATGACGGATCGACCCCCAGCGCCGGAATCCCGGCCAAGCCGTCGGCAAGACGCTGCGCATTCCCGTGATCTTCCGACAGCCGTTCCACGTGCTGTTGCAGCGCGATGATCCCCGCGGCGGCCAGAATTCCGGCCTGGCGCATGCCGCCTCCCACCACCTTTCGCCAACGACGCGCCCGCAGGATGAGGTCCCGTTGTCCACACAGCACGGAACCCACCGGCGCGCCGAGCCCTTTCGAGAGGCATAACGACACCGTATCGAAGTGACGGCTGATGGCACTGATCGGTACCCCAAGTTTCACGGCAGCATTGAATGCGCGCGCGCCATCAAGGTGTAAAGCCAGGTTGTATTCGTCGGCGAACTCCCGCGCACGCTGCAAGTAGGAAAGAGGCAACACGTTGCCCCCCTGCGTGTTCTCCAGGCACAGCAGCCTGGTGCGTGCAAAATGGTTGTCGTCGGGCTTGATCGCAGCGGCTACTTGCTGGAGATCCAGGGTGCCGTCTGCGCAGAAATCTAGCGGCTGCGGCTGGATGCCGCCCAACACCGCCGCGCCGCCCCCTTCGTATTTGTAGGTGTGCGCCTGTTGCCCGACGATGTATTCGTCACCTCGTTGGCAGTGGCTGAGCAACGCAATGAGGTTGCTTTGGGTGCCGCTGCAGACAAACACCGCGGCCTCCATGCCCAGCATTTCGGCGGCGAGTCTTTCAAGCTCATTGATGGTTGGATCTTCGCCATAGACATCGTCGCCTACCTCGGCGGCAGCCATCGCGTTGCGCATTGCGTGGGTCGGGCGGGTGACGGTATCGCTTCTGAGGTCAATCATTGCTTGTTCTTGCATAAGTGTTTGGTCAATCCAGCCGAGCGACGGCGCCATGGTGTGCGCCGCGGATTGCATCACCCGTTACCTGGCCCATGGAAACGTTGACCAGACAAGGCGAGGGCGGCAACCCCCGGCCCGTTTGGTTTCGAGCACGCCAAGCGACATCTTCCCTGCGCTCGTCAGCGCTCGATCACAAGACCGTCCCGCACGGCGCCGTAAGCATCCAGATAATCCGCAATGCGATTCCACGCCTTCTGGTACACGGCGCGCTGTTCGGGCGTCGTCGCGGGATCGGCGAGCGCGCGCGGCAGGTCGATGAGGCGCAGCTCTGGCTCGATCTCCATCCACACCGGGATCGCCTCGGCGCGGCTGACCCGGAACACGTGCGGACGGACCTCGGTGAAGGTGAATTTCGCGAGCACGCCTTCGCGGCTGTCGTCGATCGGCTTTTCGTGGCGGGCGATCAGGTTGCCCATGCAATAGATCACCCACTTGTCGCCGATCTTCTGCATGGGCTGGATCACGTGCGCGTGGTCGCCGAGGATCAAGTCGATGTCGGGTGACGCGAGCAGCCGCTTTGCCTGCGCGAGCTGGGTCGGCGTCGCGAGGTGATCGTACTCGGTGCCCCAGTGCATCGACAGAACCAAGATGTCGGCGCCCGCCTGTTTCGCCTGCTTCGCCGCGGCAAGGATCGCCTTGACGTCGATCGGGTTGACCGACCACGGCTTGTCCGGCGGCGGTTTGTGGGCGTTGAAGCCGTAGGAATACGCGAGCTGCGCAACCTTGACGCCGTTCGGCAGCGTGATCACCAGTGGCGTGGCGGCCTCTCGGGCGCTACGCGCGCTGCCGGTGTGCTCGAGGCCGACCGCGTCGATCTCGTCAAGGGTGCGCACGATCCCCGCAAAACCCTTGTCGAGCGAATGGTTCGAGGCGGTGGTGCAACTGTCGTAGCCGTCGTTCTTCAGCGCGGCAAGCACCTGCGGCGGGGCATCGAACTCCGGCCAGCCCGAGAACGGACCCGAGGGCGGCGCGAGCGGCGTTTCGAGTTCGCAGATCGCAAGGTCCACATCGCGGACATCCGGCGCGATCGCGCCCAGGATCTCGTTGAAGTCGTAGCCCGCCTCGCCTTTCGCCTCCGCATCCTCGTGCGCCTGCTCGATGAGCGGCGGATGGACCAGCACGTCGCCGGAGCCGAGGATCGTCACCGTCCTCGGTGCAAACGCCGGCGCGACCTGCGCCGGTGCGCCTGCGCACGCATTCAACGCGAGCAGGCACAGCAACAGCCAGAGCGGGCGGAGCCGGATGCGCGACATTTGGTGGACCCCCTTGGGCGACTCGGCGAAGCGTGGCCGCGGGCGCGCGCCAAGTCAATCATTCCGCCACGGGCGCGCAAGCGCTATGGTATGCGGACCCGTCGCTTCCGACCGCCAGCATGTCCCTTGCGCCCGCCTTCAACCTGCAAGACTGGATCGACGAGCACCGGCACCTGCTCAAGCCGCCGGTGGGCAACAAGTGCATCGTCGACGGCGACTTCATCATCATGATCGTCGGCGGGCCGAACGCGCGCAGCGATTACCACTGGGACGAAGGCCCGGAATTCTTCCACCAGCTCGAAGGCGAGATGGTGCTGCGCGTGCAGGACGAGGGCGCGCGCCGCGACATCCCGATCCGCGCCGGCGAGATCTTCTACCTCCCGCCTCGCACGCCGCATTCGCCGCAGCGGATGCCGGATTCGATTGGACTCGTGATCGAACGCCGCCGGCTGCCGCACGAAAAAGACGGGCTGTTGTGGTTCTGCGAGAACTGCAACCACAAGCTGTACGAGGAATACTTCGTCCTCGAAAGCATCGAGAAGGACTTCCCGCCGGTGTTCGAGCGATATTACGGTTCGAAGGAAGCCAGGACCTGCGGCAACTGCGGCCACGTCGACCGGCCGCCGGGCGGATGAGCCTGTGGTGCGCGGGGTGGGACTCGAACCCACATGGCCTTGCGGCCGGGGGATTTTAAGTCCCCTGCGTCTACCGGTTTCGCCACCCGCGCACGATCTGCGTGCCGCGAGTCGCTATAGTAACCGTGCGTTGCGGAGGACTGACGGACATGGCGGATCGGCCTTCGTACCAGACCATCACCGATTGGCAAAGTCTCGATGCGGCGACCGGCGAAGCCATCCGCGCGTTCTGGACTCGCGAACATGCCAATGTCGCTGGCAGCGAGGCGACGCGACGCGTGAATGAAGTCGTGGCGCATATCGTGGACGAGAACGGTGAACTCGCGGCCGTGGCAACCGCGACACCGAGGGTCCTGCCACGGCTGGGCCAGCCGCTCTATTACTACCGTTGCTTCGTGGGCGCCGCATGGCGCGACAGCAAGCTGGTGCGGCCGCTGCTGCGGCATACGCAGAAGGTGCTCGAAGCCTACGCGCGTGAGCACGACTATCCCTGCATCGGCGTGCTGCTGGAGCTCGAGAACGAAGGATTCGCCGACACCTTGCGCTGGGCGCACTGGTCCGGCGTCGGATTCTCGTACATCGGCGTCAGCCCACGGGGCCTGGATCTGCGCGTGTGCTATTTCCGCGGAGCGCTGTTGAAGACGCCCGCCCAGA
>JBOHYO010000313.1:0-28311 GCA_050737935.1 Rhodanobacteraceae bacterium | reverse complement strand
GATCCGTGCTACCGCGGCCGCTCTTGTTCGACGCGCATGATCGCCCCGCGCATCGCGATCACCAGCAACAGCCCCGGGATGGCCGCCAACGCGGTAATGACGAAGAAATTCGACCAGCCGACCTGCGGAACCACCCACGCCGACAGCGGCCCCAGGAACACCCTGCCGGTGGCGGCCAGTGCCGACAGCAATGCGAATTGCGTCGCCGAAAAGCGCACGCTGCACAGAGCGGTCAGCAGCACCACGAATGCCGTGCTTCCCAGGCCGCTGAAGAAGTTTTCGGCGCCGACCACCATCGCCAGGAGACGTACATCAGGTCCGCTTTGCACCAGCAAGATGTATCCCAGGTTGACCAGCGCCTGGCAGATGCCCAGCGTCAGGAGCGCCGGGAACAAACGTATGCGCGTCACCACCCAGCCGCCTGCCATCGCGCCGGCAAGTCCGGCAATCAGGCCAAATACCTTGTTGACGGTGCCGAGTTGGGTCAGCGTGAAGTGGGGAACCCGCAACAGGAACGTGGTGGAAAGCGACAACGCGAATGCATCGCTGATCTTGTAGAGCACCATCAGCGCGAGCCACGCCAACGCAAGCCAGCCATAGCGCGCGAAGAAGTCGACGAACGGCTCGATCACGGCGTCGGCAAAACGCCGGACCCGCGCTTCGTCGGGCGCGTCCGGCGAAAGAACCGTGACCACCATCATCGCCAGCATCAGCACACCCATCAGGCGGTAAGTGAACGCCCAGCCCGCGTGTTGCGCGAGGATCAATGCCAGCGCGCCGGACACCAGCATCGCGACGCGGTACCCGCCCTGCATGAAGCCGATGCCCCAACCGCGCTCCTCGGGACGCAGCAAGTCGGTGCGGTGCGCGTCGTAGGCAATGTCCTGGGTCGCCGACGTGAATGCCACCAACACGCCGAGAGCCACCAGCACGACCGCGGCGCCTTGGGGCGTATGAAAGCTCATTGCGATCAGCGCCGCGCCGCAGATCGCCTGCATCAACACGATCCAGCCACGGCGGCGGCCAAGCCATGGCAACTGGAAACGATCGAGTGCCGGCGCCCACAGGAACTTGAATACGTACGCGGTGCCCGTAAGGGTCACCCAACCGATGTCCTTGAGGCTCAAGCCCGCAGTGGTGAACCACGCCTGCAAGGTCGGATTGGACAACGCCAACGGCAGCCCGGACGAAAACCCCAGCAACCCGATGCTGAGGATGCGCCAATTGCGTCCGCGTGCCGGACTTGCCGCTTCCGCCGCAGGATCAGTCGGCATAGTCCACCGCGAAAGGCGCGTGGTCGGAGAACCGCGGCTCAGGGGTGATCGCGCAGGCGCGCGCACACTGGCCGATGCCCGGCGTCGCGATCTGGTAGTCGATGCGCCACCCGACGTTGTTGGCGCGCGCGGCGCCGCGGTTGGACCACCAGGTGTATTCCTCGGTGTCCGGCTTCACCACGCGAAAGCTGTCGAGCCAGCCGTGTTTCGGCGTGGGCGTGCCGTCGCCGTGCGGATCCGCGATCAGCGCGTTCAACCATGCGCGTTCCTCCGGGAGGCATCCGGAATTCTTCTGGTTGGATTTCCAGTTGCGGATGTCGCGCTGGCTGCGCACGATGTTCCAGTCGCCGCACAACACGTAATCACGGCCGCTGGCGAGCCAGCCGTCGAAGATCGTGCGCAGTTTCTTCATTGCCTCGAACTTGAACTGCTGCCGCAACTCGCCGGAGGTCCCGGAGGGCACGTACAGGGAGACCACGGAGAGTTTCCCGAAGCGAGCCTCGACGTAACGACCCTCGTCGTCGAGCGGCTTCCAGCCGATCTTCGTCAGCACCTTGTCCGGCTGGCGCTTCGCGTAAATCGCAACGCCGCTGTAGCCCTTCTTCGTCACCGCGTCGCGGTAAAAGCAATGATGCTGGTCCGGACGGAACACTCCGTCGGTGAGCTGGTGCTCCTGGGACTTGGTTTCCTGGATGCAGGTGACGTCGGCGTTTTGCGTCGCCAGCCAGTCGAAGAAGCCCTTGCGGGCGGCCGAACGGATGCCGTTGGCGTTGAAGGAAATGATTCTCACGGGACCGGGGACCGGGTACTGGGGACCCGTGAAGCGTAAAGCAAAAGCACACACATTGCCGACCCATTCGAGCGCGGTTTTCCGACACGGCATGGCCTCGCGTATCATTCCGGTCCTCCGGTCCCCGTTCCCTGGTCCATGCTCCAGCCCCACCAACAATCCTTCCTCGACACTGCGCTAGCGCGCGGCGTCCTGCGCTTCGGAGAGTTCACCCTGAAGTCGGGCCGGCTGAGTCCGTATTTCTTCAACATGGGCAAGATCGACACCGGCAGCGCGCTGGCTGACGTCGGCGAAGCGTACGCGGCGACCGCGCAGGCCGGTGGGATCGCGTTCGACATGCTGTTCGGACCCGCCTACAAGGGCATCCCGCTGGCGGCGGCGACCGCGATCGCGCTGGTGCGGCGCCACGACCGCGACGTGCCGTGGGCGTACAACCGCAAGGAAGGCAAGGATCACGGCGAGGGCGGTTCACTGGTCGGCGCGCCGCTGGCCGGACGGGTGCTGATCGTGGACGATGTGATCACTGCCGGCACCGCGGTGCGCGAAGCGCTGGGGATGATCCGGGCGGCCGGCGCCACGGTGGCCGGCGTGCTGATTGCCCTGGATCGACAGGAACGCGGGCAGGGCGAGCGTTCTGCGGCGCAGGAACTTGCGTCGGAAGAGGGCGCGCCGGTGATCGCCATTGTCCGACTTGCGGAACTGATGGAGTACGCAGGAACGCGCACTGAGCTCACCGGCGAGCGCGACCGGCTCGCCGCATACCGCGATCGCTACGGCGTCGTCGCCTCCTGAGGCAACCGCGCAGGCCGGCGGGTCCGGATCTTGCATGCCGCTGGTCTTATAATGGGTCGGCTTCCGGAGACCACGATGCACCGCTTTGCCCTGATCCTGCTTGCCACGGCCCTCATGGGCTCGGGGCTGGCATCGTCCGCCTTTGCTGCGGACGACGCACCGACCACCCATTACCGCTGGAAGGACGCATCCGGCGTGGTGCATTTCGGCGACACGATTCCCTCGTCGGCGCTGGCCGGCGGCTACGACATCGTCAACAGTCGCGGCATGGTGGTGCGCCACGTGTCCCGGGAACTCACGCCGGCCGAGCGGCGGGCAACGGCTGCGACCGTCGCGCGCGAGACGGCCGCCCGACGCGAAGTTCAGCAGCGCAAAATGGAGGACGCCCAACTTCTGGCGGCCTATCCGTCCGAACATGAGCTCGAGGAATCACAGCAGGCGCAGTTGCACCAGATCCAGACCGACATCGCGACGCTGGAAACCAACCTGCGCAGCCAGGAGGATTCGCTCACCGAACTGCTCGCGCATGCGGCGGACATCGAACACTCCGGCAAGCCGATCCCGCCGTACGTCAACAAACGCATCGCCGACCAGCGCCAGACGGTCAACAGCGAGCGCAGCGCGCTGGCCCAGCGACACACCGACTATACGAAAGCCGAGGCGCAGTTCGCGACGCGCCTCGCGCACTACCGCAGCCTGCGTGCGAAGTTCCAGGCCGACGACGATTCGCCCCGGCAGCAGTAGCGGACCCGACACGTCCGGACAGCAGTGCTCAAAGCGGCTGTCGTGGAATATCAAGCCAAGCATTGCCATCTTGGCGAGGGTGGCAGGTTAGCGCTCGGGTTGGGTGTGACTTCAGCAAGACAGCGATCGGGATGCTCGCAAAATCTACGCTGCGGTGCGCCGGGATTCGATGTGTTCGGAGAGTGCGCGCAGCGACCCGAACACCCGGCGGTTGTCCGGGTTGTCGGAACGCAACTGGATGCCGTAGCGCTTCGAGACCGCAAGCGCGAGCTCCAGGGCATCGATCGAATCGAGCCCCAACTCGCCGCCGAACAGCGGCGCTTCCGGATCGATGCTTTCGGGCGCAACGTTTTCGAGATTGAGGCTCTCGACGATCAGCTTCGCCAGCTCCTGCTCCGCAGGGGTCTGCTTGGTCATGCTCCGCGGCTCCACAGTCTCACCGGATCAGCCGCGTAGTGTAGCATTACGGGTTTGACATCAGGACGACAGAGCACATGCGCCCGCCTCGACGCGAACACGACAGGGATGACGTCGCATGATCGAACGGGGCCGGTCGTCCTTCCGCGTCGCCTACCATGCGGCGCCCGCTTCGGCGCTCCTGGAACAACCGGATACGCTTGCCGTATTCGGTTTCGGCTCCGCGGATGGCCCGACTGGCGACCCACGCCATTTGCGGGTCCCGTTGCCACAGCTGTCGCGCGACGCGGTGCATGAATGCTGGTCAGCGCCCGGCGTGGTGACCCACGGTTCCGCCGACGAGTTGCGCTGGTCGGCCGGCGGCGGCTGGCGTTTCGTTGCCGTGGAGGCCATGGAGGCGCCGGCGGAAGAAATCGAAGCCACCAGCGAGCGGGCCTATCGATTGTTGCTGGACCATGTCGCGGCCTGCCCGGAAGGACACCTGCTGCGCATCTGGAATTACCTTGGCGCAATCAATGAAGGCGAGGGTGACCGCGAGCGTTATCGACTGTTCTGCAACGGCCGTGCGCGGGGTCTCGCCGCCCACGGCGTCACCGGATATCCGGCAGCGACCGCGATTGGACATCATGGACCGCGCGGTCTGCTGCAAGTGTACGCCCTGTGCGCCAGCGAACCCGGCGGCGCGCTGGAAAATCCGCGGCAGGTCAGCGCCTGGCAATATCCCCGCGAGTATGGCCCGACCGCACCGAGCTTCGCCCGCGCGATGCGGCTGCCGGACGGTGACCTCGCGATCTCCGGAACCGCCGCGGTGATCGGCCACGCCTCGCACCACCGTCACGACGTCGCAGCCCAGGCCGACGAAGCCTTCGCCAACCTCGAAACCCTCCTGCAACGGTCCGACATGCGCGCGTTCGACGCAAACTCGCCGCTCAAGGTGTACGTACGCAACGGGGAAGAGGTACGTGCCGTCGAGGCCGCGCTGGCGCGGCACCTGGATGCTTCCGTGCCGCGGCTGCTGCTGCAGGGTGATATCTGCCGCCGCGAGTTGCTGGTCGAGATCGACGGCTGGCGGTTCGAAAGCCGGGAAAACCGGGGCCAGAATGCAGTTTCGCAGAACCGCCCGCGTGCTTCCTGAAAGCGCGCCCGAGCGCGCTCCGACCCCGGTTTCTACTTGTCCGGCCGCTGCCAGCCCTTGACCGTGGTTTGCTTGCCGCGGGCAACGGTCAGCTTGTCCGGCGGGGCGTCGGCGGTGATGGTCGAGCCGGCGCCAATGGTCGCGTGGCTGCCTACGCGCACCGGCGCAACCAGCGAGGTGTTGGATCCGACGAATGCGCCGTCGCCGATCTCGGTGAGGTGCTTGTGGGCGCCATCGTAGTTGCAGGTGATCGTCCCCGCGCCGATGTTCACTTGCGCGCCGACCCGCGTATCGCCGAGATAGGTGAGATGGTTGACCTTGCTGCCCTCTCCCAGCCTGGCCTTCTTGGTTTCGACGAAGTTGCCGACATGTACGCCGGCGGCCAACTCGGTACCTGGTCGCAGTCGCGCAAACGGGCCGATCCGGCAGGCCCCGTACGTGGTCACGCCCTCAAGGTCGCAATGCGCCAGCACCTCGGTGCCGGCTGCGAGGTTCACGTTGCGGAGCCGGCAGAACGGCCCGATCTTCACGCCGTCACCGAAGGTGACGCCGTCTTCCAGGATCACGTCGACGTCGATCTCGACATCGCGCCCGTGGCTGAAATGACCGCGCAGGTCAAAGCGCGCGGGGTCGGCGATCCGTACGCCGGCCAGCATCAGGCGCCGGGCGTCGCGCCGCCGCAAGTAGGCCGCCAGTTCCGCCAGTTGCGCCGCATCGTTCGCGCCGAACGCCTCGATCGGGTTGGCGGTCATGACCACGTCCGCGGGCGCACCCTCGTCCGCGGCCTGCGCAAAGATGTCGGTCAGGTACAACTCGCCCTGCTGGTTGTCGGCGGAGAGCTGGTCCACCCAGCGCCGCAACTGCGGTGATGCGGCGAACGTGACCCCGGTGTTGACGATGCGCATCCCGCGCTGCAGTTCATCCGCGTCCTTCTCCTCCACGATCGCGCGAACGCGTCCCAACCCGTCCCGCAGCACGCGACCGTATCCCGACGGGTCGTCGAGCTCGGCCGCCAGCACCGCGAGTTCCGCGTGGGTATGCACCAGTTCGGTAAGGGTTTCCGCGCGCAGCAGCGGCACATCGCCGTACAGCACCAGGATCCGGGCCGGATCGGGAATGTCGTGCAGGGCCAGCCGCACGGCGTGCCCGGTGCCGCGCTGCTCCGACTGGTGCACCCAATGGATGTCGGCGCGCGCGAATGCCGTGCGCACCTGTTCCCCACGATGCCCATACACCACATGGAGCCCCTCGGGGCGCAGCGTGCGTGCGGTATCGAGGACGTGCGCCAGCATGGGTTTGCCGGCCAGCGGCAACAGCACCTTCGGCAACAGCGACTTCATGCGCCTGCCCTCGCCCGCGGCGAGGACGATCACGTGCAGCGGGTCGGCCATCACGATGCTCCGTCAGGGCCGCTCAAGATAGCGCAAAGCCGCCCCCGCGGCACCTGTCGAAAGGCACGCCGCACCCGAGGTGCGGAGGGGGGATCAGTGCTGCAGGCTGCGCCGCAGGCGCTCCAGCGCCTGCAGTTGTGCGACCGCCTGGGTGAGCTGCCGCTGCGCCTGCTCGACGGTTCTGGCGTCGCCGCGGTTCTCGAGCACGCGCTCGGCTTCGTCCTTGGCGCGTCGGGCCGCCGCCTCGTCGATCTCGTCGGCGCGCAGCGCGGCGTCGGCGAGCACCGTGACGACGTTGGGCTGGACCTCCAGGATGCCGCCCGAAACGTAGTACGACTGACGCTTGCCGTCCTCGCCGATCACCTCGACCTGACCCGGCTTGAGGCGCGTCAGCAGCGGCTCGTGGCGCGGCGCGATGCCGAGTTCGCCGGCCTCGCCGCTGGCGATGACCAGGGTCGCCTCGCCATGGAAGATCTCGGCTTCGGCGCTGACGATGTCACAACGGATGGTGGTCATGCTGTTTCGCTCGCTCTGCTCGCTCGATGGGAAGTCGCTCGCTTCGCGAGCTGTAAAGTCGCGTCTCCGGCGCTGCCAATAGTGAAGACGAATTGTGACCCTTCACTCTTTACTCTTCGCAGGGCGCGCAGCGCCCGACTTCACACTTTTCTCAACACCTGTCACGCCGCCTTCTTCTCGGCATCCTTGGCGTTCATCTGCTCGCCCTTCTGGATGGCATCCTCGATGCCGCCGACCATGTAGAACGCCTGCTCGGGCAGGTGGTCGACTTCGCCTTCGACAATCATCTTGAACGCGCGGATGGTTTCCTTGAGCGCCACGTACTTGCCCGGCGAGCCGGTGAACACTTCCGCGACGTGGAACGGCTGCGAGAAGAAACGCTCGCACTTGCGCGCGCGGTAGACGGCCTGCTTGTCGGCCTCCGACAGCTCGTCCATGCCGAGGATCGCGATGATGTCCTTGAGTTCCTTGTAGCGCTGCAGGGTGCCCTGCACCTTGCGCGCGACATCGTAGTGCTCCTGCCCGATCACCAGCGGATCGAGCTGGCGCGAAGTGGACGACAGCGGATCGACCGCCGGGTAGATGCCCAAGCTCGCGATGTCGCGCGACAGTGCCACGGTGGAATCCAGATGCGCGAAGGTGGTCGCGGGCGACGGGTCGGTGTAATCGTCGGCCGGCACGTACACCGCCTGGATCGACGTGATCGAACCGGTCTTGGTCGAAGTGATGCGTTCCTGCAGGCGACCAATTTCGTCGGCGAGCGTCGGCTGATAGCCCACCGCCGATGGCATGCGGCCGAGCAGCGCCGAAACCTCGGTACCTGCCAGCGTGTAGCGGTAGATGTTGTCGATGAACATCAGCACGTCACGGCCCTTGCCCGAAGCATCCTTCTCGTCGCGGAAGTATTCGGCCATGGTGAGTCCGGTCAGCGCGACGCGCAGGCGGTTGCCGGGCGGCTCGTTCATCTGGCCGTAGACCATCGCGACCTTCGATTCGGGGAAGTTGTCGGGCCTCACGACGCCCGCCTCGATCATCTCGTGGTAGAAGTCGTTGCCCTCGCGGGTGCGCTCGCCCACGCCGGCGAATACCGACAGGCCCTTGTGCTGGGTCGCGATGTTGTTGATGAGTTCGAGCATCGTCACGGTCTTGCCGACGCCCGCGCCGCCGAACAGGCCGACCTTGCCGCCCTTGGCGAACGGACACATCAGGTCGATCACCTTGATGCCGGTTTCGAGCAGTTCGTTCGCTGCGGCCTGATCGTCATAGGACGGTGCGGCGCGGTGGATTTCCCAGTGCTGTTCGGCGTTGACGGGACCACGCTCGTCGATCGGCTCACCCAGCACGTTCATGATGCGGCCGAGGGTCGCCGTGCCCACGGGCACTTTGATGTAGGCGCCGGTGTTGTCCACGAAGAGGTTGCGCTTCAGGCCGTCGGTCGAGCCGAGCGCGATGGTGCGCACCACGCCATCGCCGAGCTGCTGCTGGACTTCCAGCGTCACCGAGGTGCCCTGCACCTTGAGCGCGTCGTAGACCTTCGGCACCGCATCACGCGGGAATTCGACGTCGACCACCGCGCCGATGATTTGAACGATCTTGCCCTGGTTATTCATGCTCAGCTCCTGGAGTTTCTTGCTCGTCATTCCGGCGAAAGCCGGAATCCAGTTTGCTTTTGGCAGAACGAAGCAAGATCAAAATGGGTTCCGGGTTGCGTTCGCGATGGAGCCGCGAACGGCCCCGGAATGACGACAATGTTGGTTTCGCTTCTCGATTCCCGGCTCTCATCCACCCACCGCGGCGGCACCGCCGACGATTTCGGAAATTTCCTGGGTGATGGCCGCCTGACGGGCCTTGTTGTAGATCAGCGTCAAGGTGTCGATCGCCTTCGACGCGTTGTCCGAGGCGGCCTTCATCGCCACCATTCGCGCTGCGTGTTCGCTGGCCAGGTTCTCCAGCGTGGCGTGGTACACCATCGCCTCGAAATAGCGGTTCAGCACGTGCCGGATTACGGTTTCCGCGTCCGGCTCGTACAGGTAGTCCCACGTGGTCGCGCGTTCGACCCTGGCGTCGCTGGAAGCGGGGTGCAGCTCGTCGCCTTGGCCCGCCTTGATTTCCTCGGCTACGGCCGCCAGCGGCAACAGCACGTCCACCGTCGCGCGCTGGGTCATGGTGTTGACGAACTGGTTGTAGCAAAGATAGACGCGGTCCACCTTGCCCTGCATGAATCCGTCGTCCGCGATCTTCATCACGCCGACCAGTTTTTCCAGGCGTGGGTGGTCGCCCAGGTGGGCGACCGATCCGGCCAGGTCCACCTTGATGCGCCGGAAGAATTGCGCAGCCTTCTGACCGATCGCGATGACCTCGACGCCGACGCCTTTCTGTTGCCAGCCGTGGATGTCGGCGAGCACCTTGCGGAACAGGTTGGCGTTCAAGCCACCGCACAACCCGCGATCGGTGGACACGATCAGGTAACACACCCGCTTGACCTCGCGTTCGCGCAGCGCAGGATGCTGATAGTCAGGCGTCGCCTGCGCGATGTGCGTTACCACGTTGCGCATGTGCAGCGCGTACGGGCGCGAGGTGCGCATCAGCTCCTGCGCGCGCCGGATCTTGGACGCAGACACCATCTGCAGCGCGCTGGTCACCTTGCGGGTGTTCGCGACGCTCTTGATCTTGGTTCGGATTTCTCGTGCGCCTGCCATTTTCCTACTCGGGACCGGGGACCCGGGACCCGGGACCCGCTAAAAGCGGGTACCGGCCCGTGTCGTTTTTGCCATGGGCCCGGGCTTGCCGGAACGCCGTGGACCTCGCCTTGCGGCGGGTCCCGGGTCCCGGGTCCCGGATCCCGTTTCTTACCAGCTTCCCGTCTTCTTGAACTCGTCGAGTGCCGCCTTGAAGGTGCCTTCGATGTCGGGGTTCCAGTCTCCGGTGTCGATGATCTTCTTCATCAGCTCGCCGTGGCCGGACTCCATGAACTGGTGCAGGGCGTGCTCGAACGGCAGGATCTGCTCGATCGGCAGGTCGTCCAGGTAGCCTTTTTCCGCTGCGTACAGGGACACCGCGAGCTGCGCGATGGTCAGCGGCGAGTACTGCTTCTGCTTCATCAACTCGGTGACGCGCTGGCCGCGCTCCAATTGCGCCCGGGTGGCGGCGTCGAGGTCGGAGGCGAACTGCGCGAACGCCGCGAGTTCGCGGTACTGCGCCAGCGACAGCTTCACGCCACCCGAGAGCTTCTTGATGATCTTGGTCTGCGCCGCGCCACCCACGCGCGACACCGAGATTCCGGCGTTCACGGCCGGCCGGATGCCGGCGTTGAACAGGTCGGTTTCGAGGAAGATCTGGCCATCGGTGATCGAGATCACGTTGGTCGGCACGAACGCCGAAACGTCGCCGGCCTGGGTTTCGATGATCGGCAATGCGGTGAGCGATCCGGTCTTGCCTTTGACCTCGCCATTGGTCTCGCGCTCGACGTATTCGACGTTCACGCGCGCCGCGCGTTCGAGCAAGCGCGAGTGCAGGTAGAACACGTCGCCCGGATAGGCCTCGCGTCCCGGCGGACGGCGCAGCAGTAGCGAGATCTGGCGGTACGCCCAAGCCTGCTTGGTCAAGTCGTCGTAGATGATCAGCGCGTCTTCGCCACGATCGCGGAAGTACTCGCCCATCGCGCAGCCGGCGTACGGCGCAATGTATTGCATCGTCGCCGAGTCCGATGCCGAGGCCGCGACGATGATGGTATGCGCGAGCGCATCGTGCTCTTCGAGCTTGCGCACCACGCCGGCGATCGAGGACTGCTTCTGTCCGATCGCGACGTAGATGCACTTCACGCCGGTGCCGCGCTGGTTGATGATCGCGTCCACGCACAGCGCGGTCTTGCCGGTCTGGCGGTCGCCGATCACCAGCTCGCGCTGGCCACGGCCGATCGGGATCATCGAGTCCACCGACTTGTAGCCGGTCTGCACCGGCTGCGACACCGATTGGCGCCAGATCACGCCCGGCGCGACTTTCTCGACCGGCGAAGTCGTGTCGGTATTGACCGGACCTTTGCCATCGATCGGCGCCCCCAGCGCATCGACGACCCGGCCGAGCAATTCACGCCCGACCGGCACTTCGAGGATACGGCCGGTGGTCTTCGCAGTATCGCCTTCCGACAGGTGCTCGTACTTGCCGAGCACCACCGCACCGACCGAATCGCGCTCGAGGTTCAACGCCAGCGCGAAAGTGTCGCCGGGCAGCTCGATCATCTCGCCGGCCATCGCATCATTCAGGCCATGGATGCGCACGATGCCGTCGGACACGCTGGTGAGCGTGCCTTCATTTCGCGTTTCGGCCGAAAGCTTGAACTGGTCGATCCGCGCGCGGATCAGCTCGCTGATTTCGGAAGGGTTGAGTGTGGTGGCCATTTTGGATTCCTGTTTACTGGTGCGCCTTGGCACCGTTGTCGCTGTTTCGCATCTGCTGCGGGACCCGGGATCCGGGACCGGGGACCCGGAAAAGCGAAAACCGGCAAGCGTTCCTGATTCCTGGCTTCATTGCGTCAACGCGGTTTCGAGTTGCGCGAGGCGGCTCTTGAGCGAACCGTCGATCACGGTTTCGCCGACATCGATCACCGCGCCACCGAGCACGGTCGCGTCGAGTGTCCGCTCGAGTTCGATGTCGCTTCGGTAGCGGCGCTTCAGTGCCTCGACGAGGCGCTCGGCCTGGGTGTCGTCCAGCGGCACGGCACTGCGCACGCGAACCTTCAGCACGTGCTCGGCATCGCGTTTCATCTGCTCGAACAGCGCGGCGATCTCGGGAAGCTCGCGCAACCGCCGATTGTCGGCCAGCAGTTCCAGGAAATGCGCGAAGGCCGAATCGGCCGGCTCGCCTTCGCGCCGGAACACCGATGCCAGCGCACGCGGCTCGATGCGCGGGTCGCCGAACAGCGCCTTGACCCGCGGCTCGACCGAGGCCTCCGCCGCAAACGCGAGATCACCTGTCCATTCCGTTTCCGCCGCATGCGTCTTCGCGTATTCGAAGGCAGCGCGGGCGTAAGGCCTGGCGATGGTCAAGGGCTGCGTCATGGGTCAGATCCCGGCGACCAGTTGGTCGAGCAGAGCCTTGTGGGTGGCGGCATCGATTTCGCGGCCGAGGATCTTCTCGGCACCCGCGACCGCCAGCGTGGCGACCTGGTCGCGCAATTCCGCGCGCGCGCGATGCGCCATGTTCTCGATGTCGGCCTGCGCCGAGGCCTTCTGCTTGGACGCCTCCAGCAACGCGTCGCCACGCGCCTTGTCGACGATCTGTCCGGCCTGCTGGTTGGCCCGCTCGATGATCGTCGCGGCTTCGGCGCGGGCCTTGCGGATTTCGCCGGCGGCGTGGGTGTCGGCATCGGCGAGTTCGCGGCGCGCGCGGTCGGCCGCCTCGAGACCCTCGGCGATGCGCTTGGCGCGCTCGTCCATGGCCCTGACGATCGGCGGCCAGATGTATTTCATCGTGAACCAGACCAGGATCAGGAAGACGATGATCTGGGCGATGAGCGTGGCATTCAGGCTCACGGTCGCAATCCTCTCGCGTGACTCAAGGGGCTCAAATTTCCGACTCGATGGACTGCGTCACTTCGCCGCCGCGACGCCAGCCTGGGCCAACACGTGGGCGGTGAACGGATCGACGAAGATCAGGTACAGCGCCAGACCCACGCCGATGATCGGAATCGCGTCGATCAGGCCGACCAGCAGGAACATCTTGCCCTGCAGCATCGGAACCAGTTCCGGCTGGCGCGCCGAACTCTCGAGGAACTTGCCACCCATCAGACCCATGCCGATGGCGGCGCCGATGCCGGCGAGACCGAGCATCAAGCCGGCAGCCAGGGCGGTGAAGCCTTCAACACTGGCCAGTGCGGTGATATCCATTGTGTGTCTCCGTAGTGCTTTGGGTTGAACAGCGGTGATCGAAAAGAAACGCTTCAGTGATTCTCGGCCGCCATCGACAGGTAGCCGACGGTCAGCACCATGAAGATGTAAGCCTGCAGGCCGATGATCAGCATGTGGAAAATGCCCCACGCGACGGCGAACAGGATCTGGATGTAGGTCGCGGCGCTGATGCCGGGTAGCGGCCCCAGGATGGTGGCGACGGGAATACCGACGAGCAGCAGGATCGGAAGATAGCCCCGCATCCACTTGCCCCTGCCATACGCCATCAGCGCGATAGTCACGACCGCGAGCGCCGCGAAGATCCAGAACAACGTGAAGTTGACCGGCGTGACCTGGGTCGGCGAACTGAAGCGCAGCGTCAGGCACGCCAGCAGGATGAAGATCACCTCGCCCGCATACATGTTGCCGAACAGTCGCAGGCCCAGGCTCAAGGGCTTGGAGAGTTCCTCGACGACCTTCAGGATGAAGTTGACCGGCAGCAGCCATTTGCCGAATGGCTGGAACAACGCTTCCTTGGCGACACCGCGGAAACCCTTGCAGTAGAAGCTGTACCAAAGGGTGAGAAAGAACACCGCGATCGACATCGACATCGTGATTGCGGGATCCGACGTCGGCAGCATCCGCAGGTGTTCGATGCCGACCGCCTCGGCCGCCATCGGCAGCGAATCGACCGGCAGCAAATCCATCAGGTTCATGAACAGGATCCAGAACCCGACCAGCAACGCCATCGGCGCCACGAATTGCGACTTCTTGTGGAAGACGTCCTTGACCTGGCTGTCGAAGAACTCCGTGCTGATCTCGACGAAGCCCTGCCACCTGGCGGGAACGCCCGTGGTGGCTCGCCGCGCCACGGGCCAGAACAGGAACACGAACAGCAGGCCCAGCACCACCGAGAAGAACATCGAGTCGATGTTCACCACCCAGAAGTCCGGGGAATTCTCGACGATCGTCCAGGTCTTCAGATCGAGCTGGAGGTACGTCAGATGGTGCAGGATATATGCACCGCTAGAGATGGGGGCCGCTTCCGTCGCCATGCCTTCGTTGTTCCAGCAGTACCCGTGTCAAGTGTCGAATCGTAAAGCCAGTACATTGACCAACATGGCCGCAGCCAGCCCGGCCAGCGCGGGCAACAGCGGCAACTTGAGGCGCACCAGGATCAGGAACAACCCTCCCAGCACCACCAGCCATTTCAGCAGCGTCCCAAGCGCAAACCGCCGCATGGTGACGGAGCCCGACGCCAGCGGCGGGCGAAATACCCTCAGCGCCAGCAGGGCAGTTCCGACCGCCACCGCCAAACCGCCGCCCAATGCCGCCAGAGCCTGCGCCTTCCCCCCGATGAGGAACAGGGCCGCGATCAGGATCGTCGCGGCCGCTTGCGTCAGCACCACCTGCAGGGCGAGCCGTCTGCCAGCGGCCAGGGAGTTGTTCACGTATCCTCACCCGGGCGCGCCGCTCGACCCGCCCAAAAACCTGCAATTGAGCCATGGAATGGTAGCAGCGCCTGCGACATCGTAGCAACCCGGGCGATGTCGGTTCCGCGCTGGATTTGCAAGGATTTTTGGCTGCGCGGCGGGGCTGGGACGGCTTGACTGTCGAGGCGGGTGGGTCTTGGATGGTCGCGACCCTTGCCTGCGCCGTCGCTGCATGCTTCCCTTTGCATTTCCCGGCTTCACGAACGGCCGCGTGCTGTCCGGAACGAGTGCGATCCGGATCCCGGATCAGCGCACATCCATGTGCTGTCCGGGATGGGTGCCGTTCCCGATCTGGACCCCGTGTCGCCGCACATCCCTGTGCTGCACGGGGTGACGACATCCTGTCGTCACTTTCCGATGCAGAAGGTCGAAAAGATCGCGCCGAGCAAATCCTCGCTGGAGAAGGCACCGGTGATTTCTCCCAGTGCCTGCTGGACGCCGCGCAAGTCCTCGGCGATCAGCTCGGGAGCCGAGTGCTCCGACGCCGTCCGCGCGGCGGCCAGGAAAGATCCCGCGCGCTCGAGGGCAGCCACGTGCCGCGCCCGCGCGCTGAACGCACCGTCGGTTCCGCCCCCGAGCGCGAGCTGTCGCAATTCCGCGCGCAAAAGGTCGACCCCTTGCCCCGTGCGCGCCGACAACGCGATCGTCACTACGCCATCCCGCTCGCCTCGCCGTGGCGGCTCGCCGCGCAGGTCGATCTTGTTGACGACCACGATGCGTTGCGCCGCCGTGGGCGCCCCCGCAAACAGTTCATGGGTAGCCAACGCGACTGGGCGATCGACGACCCGCAGCGCGAGGTCGGCGCGGCCGAGTTCCGCCCGCGCCCGCCGGACGCCTTCGCCTTCGACAGCATCGGTTGACTCGCGAAGCCCTGCGGTGTCCGCCAAGGTCAATTCAACGCCATCCAGCACGATTGATTCGCGAAGCACGTCGCGGGTCGTGCCGGGGATGTCGGTCACGATCGCGCGGTCGTTTCCGGCCAGGGCATTCATGAGGCTGGACTTGCCGACGTTGGGCTCTCCCACGATCACCGCGTGCAGGCCGTCGCTCAGGCGCGCTCCGTGACGCGCGGCCGCCAGCAGTGTTTCGAGCTGTTTCGATGCGTCGGCGAATAGCTGTTCAAGACGGGAGCGCGATGGACCCTCCGAAGCATCCTCGGAGAAATCGATGGCCGCTTCGATCTCGACGCGGATACGCACGATGGTTGCGCGCATGGCCTCGATGCGACGGGAGAATTCGCCGTCCAGCGAACGCAGCGCCGCGCGCGCTTGCGCCTCGGAGCGGGCGGCGATCAGGTCGGCCACGGCTTCGGCCTGGGCGAGATCGAGTTTGCCGTTGAGGAATGCGCGTTCGGAAAATTCGCCTGCGCGCGCCGGCCGCGCACCCAGTCCACACACCCTCCGCACCAGCCGCTCGAGCACCACCGGACTGCCGTGCGCGTGGAGTTCCAGCACGTCTTCGCCGGTGAACGAATGCGGCGCGGGGAAATACAGTGCAAGTCCGCGGTCGATCGGGGCGCTGTCAGCGTCGACGAATTCCACCAGCCGCGCGCTGCGGGGCTCGGGTACGCCACCGCACAATGCGGCCGCGATTTCGTTCAAGGCGCCGCCCGATATCCGCACCACGCCGATGCCGCCGCGCCCCGGCGGCGTTGCGACCGCCACGATGGTCTCGGCAGCGCCCGGCGGCATGCGCTCGCCGCGCCGGGTCAGGCGCGGGCCCGCGTGTCGGCGCGGTCGATCTTGCGGGTGACGTAATACTGCTGCGACAACATGCAGATGCCGCGCACCACGTAGTAGAGCGTCAAGCCCGCCGGGAAGAAGAAGAACAGCACCGAGAACAGCACCGGCATCACCTTCATGATCTTGGCCTGGGTCGGGTCCATGCCCTGGGCCGGCGTGAGGAAACTGGTGCCGAGCATCGTCAGCGCGTACAAGACCGGCAGGATGAAATACGGATCCGCCGCCGACAAATCCGAAATCCACAGGAACGACGCGTGGCGCAACTCGACGCTGAAGATCAGCACGTAGTACAGCGCGAAGAAGATCGGCATGGTGATCAGCGCCGGCAGGCAACCCGCCACCGGGTTGATCTTCTCCTTCTTGTACAACTCCATCATCGCCTGCTGGTACTTCTTCTTGTCGTCGCCGAAGCGCTCCTTGAGCGCCTTCAGCCGCGGCTGCAGCTTGCGCATCCTGGCGCTCGCCTTGTATTGCGCCTCGGTGAGCTTGTAGGTCGCCGCCTGGATCAGCAGCACCAGCACGACGATCGCAAGCCCCCAGTTGTGGACCAGCCAATGCAGGAACGACAGCAGCTTGAACATCGGCGCCGCGATCACGGTGAACATTCCGTAGTCGACGGTGAGGTTCAGGCCTGGCGCAATTTCGGCCAGCTGGTTCTGCAACTTCGGGCCGACATAAAGCCGCGCGCTGCTGGTCGCGCTCGCGCCCGGCGCCACCGTGATCGTCGGACCCATGCTGCGAATCAGGTAGCGCGGCTTGCCGTCCGCCGTGGAGGCGGGGATTTCGACGCTGCTGAAGCGCTCCGCCTGCTCGGCCGGAGGAATCCATGCGGTCACGAAAAACCGCTGGCTCATCGCGACCCAGCCGCCGGCCACCTGCTTGTGCAGAGGCTCCTTCTCGAAATCATCGAACTTGAGCTTCTCGAATTTGTCGTCCGGTCCGTACCACGCGGCGCCGGTATAGCTCAGGCTGTCCGGGTTGTAGAACTCGAGCAGATGCTTGGGCGGCGGCGGCGGTTCGATCCGGTCCAGTTGCTCATACGCATTGCCGCTCCAGGTCCGGTTGCCGTGGTTGTCGATGTCCTGGCTCATGGCAACCACGTAGCTGCCACGGGTAAGCGTGTAGTGCTTGGCCACGATGATGCCGGAGGCACGATCGCGCCAATCCAGCGTGACCACGACCTGCTTCTGGCCCGGCGTGAGCGAGTAGTGCTTCGCGCTCGCCGTGAACTCGGCGAGGTGGTTCGGAGCCGCGCTGCCGTTCGCGCCAACCAACCCGCTCTGGGCAACGTAGTAGCGTGCGGCCGCGCCATCGAGCAGCCGCACCGGCGGGCTGCCGGCCTTGACGTGTTGCGGGTAATCCAGCAAATCGGCGGCAACGATGGTGCCACCGCGGGGATCGATCGTCAGCCGCAGGACATCGTTGTCGACGGTGATCAGATCCCCGGCGGGCGTCGCAGAAGGATTGCCTGCACTTTGCGGCACACGCGCGGCAGCGACGCTGCCTGCCGCCGAGGTGGATCCCGACTGGGCGGCGGTCGCGGCGGCGCCCGGAGCCTCGGGAACGGTCGCGGTGCCCGTCGCCTCCGGAATCCCCGCCGACGAGGGAGCTGCCGACGCAGCGGGTGCCTGCGGCGGGGGCGCGGACGGATAGTCGTTTTGCCAACCCTGCCAGAGCAGATAGGCAACGAACGCCAACGCCACGAGCAGCAGTGTGCGTGTTTGATTGATCACGGAAGGGAAGACTCGGGCTTAGGGCGCGGGATGGCCGGAGCGGGTCAGCCGCCCATTGTGCCGGGTGCGGGCTCCGCCATCAACGCTTCCAGCTTTCGCCATGCAACTTCGAGATCCGCGCGCAGCGCCGGGGTGGCCGTCCCGGCGGCGGACGACCGCGCGATCACCAACACATCCAAAGCAGGCAACGCCCCGCGCCGCAAACGGAACGATTCGCGGATGAGCCGTTTGATCCGGTTGCGCGCGACGGCACGCTTGCTGACTTTTCGCGATACCGCCATACCCAGCCGGGGCTGGCCGGCAGTCGATGGAAGCGTGCGCACAAGGAAGTGCCGTGTCTGGACCCCTCCCGAAGCCGTTCGGAAGGCGGCGAATTCGGCGGCACGACGCAGCCGCGCGGAAGGCGGCAAGCCGGCCACGTGAAGTGCTTACGGGATCAGCCGCTTGCGGCCCTTGGCGCGGCGTGCCGAAAGTACCTTGCGCCCGTCGGCGGTCTTCATGCGGGCACGAAAGCCGTGGGTGCGAGCCCGCTTCAGCACGCTGGGCTGGTAGGTGCGTTTCATGGTTGGCTCCGCAACGGAATGCCCGCGTGAGCGGGGCTTGCATGGAAAAGACTGCGAATTCTACGGGGCCGGATGGCTGCACGTCAACGGCCCTTGCCGGCGACTCGCGCTCGATCACGATAGCTACGCGTCTTGGGCAGCCTGCTAGACTCGGCTGTTCACCGATTGCGGGCTTCGCGACCGGTTCGGTCCACAACGGGAATCCATGAGCGACCTCTGGCAACGCTGCCTCGCAAGGCTCGAGGGAGAAATCGAGCCGAGCGTGCTGCACACGTGGCTGCAGCCGCTGCAGGCGCGCGACGACGGCGGCACCCTGCGGCTGTTCGCGCCGAACACCTACACGTTGGAGTTCGTGCGCAATGAGTATCTCGCGCGCATCGAAGGCACGCTGACGGCGCTCGCGGGCCGCCCTGTCCCGCTGCGGCTGGAGGTTGGCTCGGTGAGTGGGGGAACCCGCGCGAATGTGCCGGGCGGAATCGCTCCCCCCCCTGCGCCGACCCAACGGCACAACCTCGATCCGCACTACACCTTCGACAACTTCGTCGAGGGCAAATCCAACCAGCTCGGCAAGGCCGCGGCGATGCAGGTCGCCCAGAACCCCGGGCGAGCCTACAACCCCTTGCTGCTGTACGGGGGAACGGGCCTGGGCAAGACCCACCTGATGCAGGCGGCAGGCAACCTGATGCTTGCGCACAACCCGTCGATAAAGCTGCTCTACGTGCATTCCGAGCGCTTCACCGAAATGATGATCTCGGCCCTGCGCAACAAGAACATGGACGATTTCAAGCACCGGTTCCGTTCGGTGGACGCACTCCTGATCGATGACATCCAGTTTTTCGCGGGCAAGGATGCCACCCAGGAAGAGTTCTTCCACACCTTCAACACCCTGTACGAATCGCGACAGCAGATCGTCCTGACCTGCGATCGTTATCCCAAGGAAGTCGACAACCTCGAATTGCGGCTGAAGTCGCGGCTCGGCTGGGGTCTGTCCGTCGCGATCGAACCTCCGGACTTCGAAACCCGCGCAGCGATCCTGCTGGAAAAGGCGCAGGCGCGCGGCATTCCGCTGCCGAGCGACGTTGCGCTGCTGCTGGCGCGTCGGATCCGCTCGAACGTCCGGGAACTGGAAGGGGCACTCAATACCGTCGCGGCGCAGGCCAACCTGTCCGGCCGCGGGATCACGATGGAGCTGGTGCAGGAGACGCTTCGCGATCTCTTCAACGTCCACGCCCGCGCGATCACCATCCAGAACATCCAGAAAACGGTGGCCGACTATTACCAGTTGCGGCTGTCGGACCTGCTGTCGCAGCGAAGGATTCGATCGCTGGCCAGGCCCCGCCAGATCGCGATGGCGCTGGCGAAGGAATTGACCGAACATAGCCTGCCGGAAATCGGGGAGGCCTTCGGCGGCAAGGACCATACGACCGTGATGCACGCCTGCAAGAAGATTCGCAGCCTCTGCGACACCGACATGCGGCTGCGTCAGGACTGGGACAAATTGATCCGGATATTGACCGGGTAAACTTGTGGATAGATTCTGCAACACCTCGAATCCGAAAATCATCCACAGCTCATGCACCGCTGCTCCAAAATGGAGTCCGCGCGAATAACAGACATATATCGTTGATTTTTCTTTGTTTTACGGGATGAGTGTGTTATTCACATGCCCTGCTTCTACGATCTTATCTACAAGTACAATCTAAAGACAGATAGCCGACAACACGGGGATTGACGATGCGCTTCAGCACCCAGCGTGAAACCTTGCTCAAGCCCATGCAACAGGTCGTGGGTGTGGTGGAACGCCGCCAGACCCTGCCGGTTCTGGCCAACCTGCTTGTCCAGGTCAAGGGCGACAAGCTGTCCTTGACGGGCACCGACCTGGAAGTGGAAATGCGGGCCGGTGCTTCCGTCGAGGCGGGTGAAGATGGCGAGACGACGATTCCAGCGAGGAAGTGGTTCGATCTGGTCCGAGCGTTGCCCGACGGGGTCAAGGTGGACGTTCAGGTCAAGGGCGACCGGGTCGTGATGCACGCCGGGCGCAGCCGTTATACGTTGGCCAGTCTGCCAGCGGACGAATTTCCCACCACCGACGAGATCGAAGTCAGTGACCGGATCACATTGCCGGAGGGCAACCTTCGGCGGCTCCTGGAGCGAACGGCATTTGCAATGGCCAACCAGGATGTTCGGTATTACCTCAACGGCCTGCTGCTGGATCTGCGCGGAAACGAGTTGCGTTGCGTGGCGACCGACGGCCACCGCATGGCGATGTCCGAGACCGCGTTGGAAGGCACCGGTAAAGGGAAACGCCAGTTGATTGTGCCGCGCAAGGGTGTGACCGAACTGCTGGGCTTGTTCGAATCCGGCGACGAGGCCGTCAATATCGAATTTTCCGCGAACCATATCCGGGTCCGGCGCGGCGATGTGACCTTCACATCCAAACTGATCGATGGAAGCTTTCCTGATTACGAAGCGGTGGTTCCGCTGGGTGCGGACAAGGTCGTGCGGGTGGAACGCGAGTTGATGCGCAATGCCCTGCAGCGCGCGGCGATCCTTTCGAACGAAAAATACCGGGGGGTTCGTCTGGAAGTCAGTCCCAATTGCCTGCGCGTCATTGCGCACAATCCCGAACAGGAAGAAGCCTTCGAGGAAATCGAGGCGGAGACGCCGGTTGGTGACATCGCGATCGGGTTCAATGTGGGCTACCTGCTCGACGCACTCGGGGCGCTCGACGAAGACCACGTACACTTGCAACTGCGTGACGCCCAGTCCAGTTGCCTCCTGCGGGGGGCTGCCAGCGAACAAACGCAGCATGTGATCATGCCGTTGCGGCTTTGATCCATGGCGGACCGTCGGGTCCGGTGGGAGTGCTGCGGTGAACATGGATCTGCTGCGGGTCTCGAACCTGCGCTGCTTCGAGGGATTCGAGTTTGCCCCGGCACGGGGGATCAATTGGCTGGTGGGCCCCAACGGCGCCGGCAAGACGACCGTACTGGAAGCCGCGTACATCCTTTCGCATGGCGGTTCGTTTCGACCCGGCGGACGAGCGGCCCCGAGTCGACAGGGCACCCATGAATATTCCATCTACGCCGAGGTCTCGCGCAAGCAGCGAGCGTCGCAGCGCATCGGCCTGATCCGCGGACGAGATCGCTGGCAAGCACGGATCGATGGGACCGATCTCACCACGCTGGCCCCCTTGTTCGCCACCTGTCCCGTGGTGTATTTCGGTCCCGAAAGCCAATCGCTGATCGTGGGTCCGGCAGAGACGCGGCGAAACTTCCTGGACTGGAGCGTGTTCCACGTGGAACACGAATCCCTGGACATCTGGCGGATGTGGCGACGAGCCCTGCGGCAGCGAAACGCCCTATTGCGGACCAGCGCTCCCGCCGGGGAATTCGAACCCTGGGAACACGATCTCGCAAGACTTGGGGGAAGGATCCAAGCGATGCGGACCGATTGTCTCGCAAGCCTTGGGCCCTATCTTGAGCAAGAGGCGGAATGGCTGGTGCCCGAGCTTGGCGGCGTGCGAATCGAGCACCGCGCTGGCTGGGACGAGGAAATCGGACTCCAGCAGCAATTGTCGAGCCAGCGCGAGCGGGAGCGCGAGCGTGGATTTACGCAACATGGTGCGCATCGCGCGGACTGGTGGTTGAGTTTTGAACGTGTCGCTCGCAGGGATCATTTGTCCCGGGGGCAAGCCAAGGCGATTGCGTTGGTTTGCAGCCTCGCGCAGACGCGGTGGCTGCGGGATCGGATCGGCGAGTATCCACTGCTTTGCCTCGATGATCTGGATTCGGAGCTGGATGAGGCGCACGCGGCGAAGATCGTCGACTGGCTGGACGGCAAGCCGCTGCAGGCTTGGCTTACCGCCACCCTCTCGCCAAGACTGCAGCCGGGCGGGGAAGCGTCGGTGTTTCACGTGGAACAAGGCGGCCCGGTCCGCGCGTAATGCGCTTGTAGTGGCACGGGTGTCGTGCTTGCGCAACGGGTATAATGAAGTGTTTGCAATGCGAGGATCGCGCCAACCGGCGCACGAACGATGAACGACGTATACGATTCCAGCAGCATCAAGGTATTGAAGGGACTCGAGGCGGTCCGCAAACGTCCAGGCATGTACATCGGTGACACGGATGACGGCACCGGCCTGCACCATATGGTGTTCGAGGTGGTCGACAATGCGATCGACGAGGCCCTCGCCGGGTTCTGCGATCACATCGAGGTGACCATCCACGACGATGGAACCGTCAGCGTCACCGACAACGGTCGCGGCATCCCGGTGGATGAGCATCCGGAAGAACACCGCTCGACCGCCGAGGTGGTCATGACGGTGCTGCACGCGGGCGGGAAATTCGACGCCAACTCCTACAAGGTGTCCGGTGGCCTGCACGGCGTGGGCGTATCGGTCGTCAACGCCTTGTCCGAGCACCTGTGGCTCAACATCCGCCGCAACGGCAAGGAATACCTGCAGGAATATCGCCTCGGCGACCCGGTGTTCCCACTGCGCGAGGTGGGTCCATCGGACCGCCGCGGAACGACGGTGCGGTTCCTGCCGAGCCCCGGGACCTTCACCCACATCGAATTCCAGTACGAGATCCTCGCCAAGCGCCTGCGCGAATTGGCGTTTCTCAACTCGGGTGTAAAGATTACCCTTGAAGATCAAAGGGTTGGGAAGACAGATGTGTTCGCGTACGAGGGCGGCATCAGCGCTTTCGTGAAACACCTGTCGCAACTCAAGGTTCCGCTCCATCCGAACGCCATTGGATTCAGCGCGCAAGTGGGCGCCACCACGGTCGAATTGGCCATGCAGTGGACCGATGGCTACCAGGAATCGATTTTCTGCTTCACCAACAACATTCCGCAAAAGGATGGTGGTGCGCATCTGACCGGATTACGCGCCGCATTGACGCGAACACTCAGCAATTACGTCGAAAAATCAGGATTGGCGAAGAACTCCAAGGTGCCGTTGTCCGGCGACGACATGCGCGAAGGGTTGATTGCAGTCCTGTCGATCAAGGTTCCCGATCCGAAGTTTTCCTCGCAGACCAAGGACAAGCTGGTTTCCTCGGAGATCAAGGGCATCGTCGAGCAGGTGGTGAACGCCAAGCTCGATGAATTTCTGCTCGAGCACCCCGGTGACGCCAAGGCGATCGCCGGCAAGGTGGTCGACGCGGCGCGGGCCCGCGAGGCCGCACGCAAGGCCCGCGAGCTGACCCGTCGCAAGGGCGCTCTCGACATCGCCGGTCTGCCGGGCAAGCTCGCTGATTGTCAGGAGCGCGATCCCGCCTTGTCGGAGATATTCCTGGTCGAGGGCGATTCGGCCGGCGGCTCCGCAAAGCAGGGTCGCAACCGCAAGACCCAGGCGGTACTGCCGCTGAAGGGCAAGATTCTCAATGTCGAGAAGGCACGGTTCGACAAGATGCTTTCTTCTGCCGAGGTCGGGACGCTCATCACCGCGCTGGGCACCGGCATTGGCAAGGATGAATTCAATGCCGACAAGCTGCGCTACCACCGGATCATCATCATGACCGACGCGGACGTCGACGGCTCGCACATCCGCACCCTCTTGCTCACCTTTTTCTATCGCCAGATGCCGGAGCTGCTTGCACGAGGCCACGTCTATATCGGCCTGCCGCCGCTGTACAAGATCAAGCAGGGCAAGAACGAGTTGTACCTGAAGGACGACGCGGCGCTCAACGAATACCTGATCGCAAGTGCTGTGCAGGATGCCGCCTGGATCGCTGCCGAAGGTGCAGCGGCGATCGAGGGCGCCACACTCGAAGCGCTGCTGCGTCAGTACCAGGCCGCGCTCGACCAGATCGAGCGGCTGGCGCAACGTGGGGATGCGAGCGTGTTCACCGCAATGCTGGAATACACCCCGCTCGAGGATGCGATGTGGTCCGATCCGGATGCATTGCAGGGGTGGTCGGACGGCTTGACGTCCAGATTGAATGCCAAGGGTCTCGGTCGTCCGCAGTTCGCTTTCGAGTTGCGCCCCGCCAGCGAGGAGCGCCCGGCTGCATGGCTGCTGCGGCGCGCCCAGCACGGAACCGAGCACACCTGGGTGCTGCCGCGCAGTTTCTTTTCGGGCGCCGATTTTCGTCCATTGCTGGACGTTGCGCGCGCACTGCACGATCGCACCCGCTCCGGCGCGGAAGTACGCCGCGGCAATGCCAGCAAGCCGGTCGCCAGCTTTGCGCAGGCACGTACCTGGCTGTTCGAGGAAGCCAAGAAGGGCCGGCAGATCCAGCGATTCAAGGGCCTTGGTGAGATGAACCCGGAGCAGTTGTGGGAAACCACCGTGAACCCGGAGACCCGGCGCCTGCTGCAGGTACGGGTCGAAGACGCACTGGAAGCCGACCAGATCTTCTCGACGCTGATGGGCGACGTGGTGGAACCGCGCCGCGACTTCATCGAGCGCAATGCGCTTCGCGTCGGCAATCTGGACGTGTAGCGCAAGGGCCATTGGTCCCGGGCTGCGGGACTTGAGCTTTGCGCATGGACCGCGCTACCCTCACTCTTCCCGTGTCCGCGATTGTGCAAGAGGAAGCCCGATGAAACTCCGGTCTCGACTGCTGGTCGGCGGCATCTGTTCCGCGTTTGCCTTGGCCGTGGTTCCCGTGGCTGCGTTCGCGCAGGCGGGGCAGCAGTGCTCGGACATCCAGATGCTGCAGCACAAATGCGGCAAGCAGCAGTCGAAGCAATCCGAGCAGACCAAACAGACCAAACAGACCAAACAGACCAAACAGGAAAGCAAGTATCCGAACGCCACGCGCAAGGAGCCTTCCATCAAGGGGCTCGAGGCAAAACAGGCCAAGACGCTGAACGCTGGCCTTCAGGCGGCCAACACCGGCGACTCGGCCACTGCCCTGAAGGACCTGCAGCCGATCGCCGACTCGAGCGACAATCCCTATGCGAAGGCGCTGGCCGGACTGGGTCTTGCCCAGGTGAAATACCGCAGCGGTGATACCAAGGGTGCGATTGCCTTGCAGAAGCAGGCGCTCGATTCGAATGGTCTCGACAACAACAGCTACTTCCAGGCGCTCGAGTCGCTCGCACAGATGTACATCGCTGACGAAGACTACAGTGACGCGCTGACTACCGTGGAGCAGTGGAGCAAGGAAAGCGGTGCGCAGTCGGCGGACATCGAGGCGCTGAAGGGCAATGCGTACTACCGGCTGCAGAAGTACCCCGAGGCGGTGGCGGCCATCCAGAAGGCCAAAACGCTGACCGACAAGCCCCAGCCGAGCTGGGACCAGATCGAAATGGCCAGCTACTTCGCGATGGACAAGTATGACGATGCCGCCAAGCTGGCGGAGGCGGCGCTGGCCAAGGATCCCAACAACAGCACCCTGCTCCAGAACGTCATCGCGATCTACATCAATGCGCATCAGGACCAGAAGGCGCTCGCGCTGCTCGAGCGCGCTCGAGCCAACGGCCAGATCAAGGACGAGACCGGCTACATGAACATGGCCAGGATGTATGACAACCTGGGCCAGGGCAGCTCCGATCCGAAAACCAGTGCCATGAAGGCCGTCGGCGTGATCAAGGAAGGCATGGACAAGGGCATCGTCCAGCCGGGCTACGACAGCTACAAACTGCTCGGTGATTCCTACGCGATCGCCGGTGACTACAAACAGGCCGTGGCCGCCTATGCCAAGGCATCGCCGGATGCCAAGACTGGCGAGGTCGACTTCCTGCGCGGGCAGCTGCTCGAGAATCTCGATCGCCACAAGGAAGCGAAGGATGCGCTCAAGCAGGCGATCGCCAAGGGCAGTTTCAAGCGCATCGGTGCTGCGTACCTGACGCTCGGGAACGCGGAGCTGGCCTTGAAGGAGAAGAGCGCCGCGGTCGCCGCCTACAAAAAGGCCGAGCAGGACCCGGAGACCCGCGCCAATGCACGCCGCATGCTCAAGCAACTGGGGCACAAGTAAGGATCCACTTGAACGGCGAGGGACGGAACGCGTGCATGGCACAATCCACGTGCCTCTAGGCAAAGCTCCCACGCTGGTGTAACGTTTCACCCTTTTCCGCCGCCTTGGTTGCGGGGCCGTATCGGCAACGATAGGGCTGGCCGCAGTGGGGCCCAACAGGTCAGCGACTGGTTCAACATACGATGGCACGTACGTCGGCTCGAGACCGCAAACGGTTCAACTGGTGGCGCACGATTGCGATCGCATTCGCGATTGCGCTGCACGTAGGCATCATCATCATGCTGCTGGCGCCGGCCGCGCCGCCGCAGGCGAAGGAAAAGGCCAACCAACACATCGTGCGCGTCGAGTTCATCCCGCCGCCGCCTCCGCCTCCGCCTCCGCCGCCGCCTCCTCCGGAACCACCCAAGCAGCCGCCGCCGAAGATCGTCAAGATCGAGAGGCCGCCGCCGCTGCCTCCGCCGCCGGCCCCGCCGCCGCCGCAGGAAGAGAGCATCATGTCGACCCCGGCCGCGCCTCCGCGTCCGCCGGCACCACCGCCGCCGCCGGCCAATGTCGCACCCTCGGTCGACATCAGCTACAAGAACCGCAATCCGCCGAAGTACCCGATCCAGGCGTTGCGACAGGGCCACCAAGGCGAAGTCCTCCTGGCGATCACCATCAATGCCGCCGGCGAAGTCGTCGACGTCAAGGTGCAGAAATCGAGCGGCTATCGGGAACTCGACCGCGCCGCGGAAGATGCCGCGCGCCACTGGCGGTTCAATCCGGGCATCCAGAGCGGCAAGCCAAGCGGCGGTGTGGTGCTGGTTCCGGTGAACTTCAGCCTCGCCGGACTGCAATAGAAACTTCACGCTCCAGCGGGTCGATTCCGTTAGAGTTTGCCAATCCACGTTCCACTTTGCTACAACTTGAAGGAAGGGTAGCGCCATGATCCAAGAAGCAGTCTCCGCCGCCGCCGCACCAGTCGGCAATGCCAAAGCGCAAGCCCTCCAGCAGGTTGGCGCGAGTCATTTTCTTACCGAAATCGTCACCCACCCGGCAGCCCACGCGATCGACCTCCTGGTGCTGATCGTGCTGGTGGTCATGTCGGTGTCCTCGTGGTATTTCATCATCGCGATCGCGATTCGCAACGCGATGATCCGCTCGCGCATGGACAAGGTCATCCAGAAGTTCTGGGATACGCCGTCCGCGCAGGACGCCGTGCGGGTGATGGAAAAGCAGCCGCGTTCGGAGCCCTTCTCGAAGATCGCGCTGGAGGCGGCTTCCGCTGCCGCCCACCACCAGCGCCACGAGGGCAGCCGGATGGTCGAGGCGCTCAACCGCTCCGAATTCGTCGATCGTGCGTTGCGCCAGGGGGTCGATCGCGAAAGCCGCAACCTCGAAGGCGGTCTCACGCTGCTGGCGACGGTCGGCTCGGCCGCGGTGTTCGTCGGCCTGCTCGGTACCGTGATGGGCATCTATTACGCGTTGATCAACCTCGGCGCCAGCGGCGAGTCGTCGATCTCCGCGGTGGCAGGCCCCGTGGGCCAGGCGCTGATCATGACCGCCATCGGCCTGTTCGCGGCGATCCCGGCGGTGATTGCCTACAACGCCTATTCGCGCGCCAACCGCACCACGATCGCGCACTTCGACGAATTCGCGCACGATCTGCACGACTTCTTCTCGACTGGCGCCCGCATCGAGGGCCGTGCGCCCTCGCTGGCGGCCCGCCCGGCCGCGGCCACGCCTCCGCCGCCGGCGATCAAGAAGTAAGAGGGTTTCGTCATGGCCATGAGCACCAATAGCGGCGGCGGGCCGGTCGCTGAAATCAACATCACGCCGCTGATCGATGTGATGCTGGTGCTGCTGGTCATCTTCATGATTACCGCGCCACTCGTGCAGCACAACATCAAGATCGACCTGCCGCAGCCG
>JBOHYO010000312.1:0-4231 GCA_050737935.1 Rhodanobacteraceae bacterium | reverse complement strand
CAATGCAGCGCCAGCAGCGGCCATACCCATACGCTCGGGGTACACACCACCATCACCGCAGCTTTGTTGCGTTCACTAAGTGCGCGGCGGCCGTAAGTGGTTTTTAACTTGCCTTGATCAACCCGGTTGCCTCCGAAACTCGCTCCTTGCCGATGCCTGTATCCACTGCCTGCTGTCACCTCAACAGGAATACCCAGCAAACGTGCAAGACAGCACAAGTACATGTCCTCACCGATGGATTCGATCCACTCGGGAAAGCCGCCCAGCTCGTTCCACAAGGCTCGCGGTACGAACAGGCAGGCGCCGATGACGTAGGCGACCTCCCGCCGGCCCTCATCGACGTTCGGTACCGGATTGTAGAAAGGATCGAGCAGGCAGCCTCGATCTACCAACGCACCGGTTTGCCAGTCGTACTGCGGCAGGGTGAGGATTCCAGGGACGGGTTGCTTGCGGATTGCGCCAAGCAGGATGGCGATCGCATCCGGATACAAGGCCGCATCGTTGTTGAGAAGCAGCACGAACTCCCCCCGCGCCTGCGCAACCATCCGGTTGTTGGCGATGCAGAAACCGACATTCTCCGTGCTCGCCAGCAACTCGACCTGCGGATAGCGTTGCCTGATCCAGGCGACCGAATCGTCGGTCGAGGCGTCGTCGTGGATGATGATTTCGAGCGGCGTGTCGCCCTGCTGGGCGAGTACCGACTCGATGCAATCGCCCAGCACCTGCACACCGTTGTAGTTCGCGATGCAGATCGAGCAGACCGGCGCCGCGACCGGCTTCAACGCCGGCAAGTGCTGAACCAGCGCCATGTGCGCTCCAAACCTTCCCGAAGATCGACTTCCGAGGTCCAGCCGAATGTTTCCCGTGCCCGCGTCGCCTGCATCCGGACACTTGGCGCGTCCACGGGTCGACCGGCATCATAGGTGCGCCGCAAGGTCCGGCCGGTGACTTGCTCGACCAGGGCAAACAGTCCGTTGAGGTCGATGCTTTCGCCACTGCATGCGTTGAATACGCGGAAGCCCTCCTGCGGCGGACCGTCGAGTGCGGCGAGCACCAGCCGTGTGAAATCGTCGATGTAGAGATAATCGCGTTCGGCGGACCCGTTGCCCCAGACGCGTAAAGCTTCATTGCGCACCAGCGTGCCGAAGGCAGTCGGCACGATCCCGAAACCGGGGCGCTCTTCCTGGCCGGGCCCGTAGAGGTTGGACGGACGGAGCACGACCGCGCGGCCGGCGAACTGATTGCACCAGGCTTCGATGAAATGTTCCGCGGCGATCTTGCCCGCGCCGTGGTACGAGCGTGAATAGACGGCGGCGAGTTCGTCGGATGCGCCGTCGCCCCCGCGGTTGTACAGCGTTCCGCCCGACGAAAGGTAGATGAGCGGTAGCTCAGGCCGGGCCTGGAGCGCTTCGAGCAGGGCGACGGTAGGTCGCACATTCTCGTCGAGTTCCTGGATGGGCTTGCCTGCCGAACTGCCGGGCGTCGACGCCGACGCCGCGTGAATCACAACCCGGCATCGACCAAGCAATGGCGCGTAATCGTCCGCCGCTTGCATCGACTTGACATGCCGTTCGGCCCGCGCGCCCCGCGCATCAAATGCGCTGCGGCTGACCGCGATGACGGGTTCGCCCCGGCCAGCAAGCGCATCCAGCAGCCGCTGTCCCACGAATCCGCCGGCACCGATCAGCAGAACTGGATCAACCATGCTTGGATCGCTCCAGCAACCGCCGATAAATGCGGGCGTACCGCGCTGCGCAATCTTCCCACGTACCAATTTCGCGCATCACCCATTCGCGCGCGGCCTTGCCGAACGTGCGATTCACTTCCGGATTCTCCAGTTGCTCCACAGCCGCCGCGTATTCCGACTGGCTTTCGCACAGAATACCGGTGGTGCCGTCGGCGACGATGTCGGCGTGCGCGGGCGTGCGCACCGCGACGATGGGAAGCGCGGCCGCCATCGCTTCCAGCATCACCTGCGGGCGTCCTTCGGCGTGCCTACTGAGCGTAATCAAGCCTTGCGCTGTCGGAAACCAATCGCGCATCAGCTTTTCCGGCGTGGCGGTTCCGTGATAGTGGACCCATTCGGGCACATCGATTTGTTCCTGCATCGGTCCGAACAGGTGCAGTTCGCGATTCTTTTCGCGAAACAGCCGCTCCGACCATTCGAACAGGGATCCGAGCTTGTTGGCTGTAAGCCGTGTGACCGCAAGCCAGCGCGGCGGGCACCCAACCTCACGTCCAACCCCGTACCAACCGGGATCAATCCCGAACGCCACCGGCACCACCTCTGCAAGGTCACCGAACGCTTCTCGCAACGGTTCCTCCATCCACGTTGCGTTGGGGCAGATCGCCGCCGGCCTCCCGCGCAACGCGCGCCGAACCGCGCGACGCATCAGCGGAAGCCGGAGCAATCGCATGTCGTTGCCAAGCACGGTGATCAATGCAGGCCTGCGATTGGCCGGCAGCGGCAATGCACACTGTAGCCAGTTGATGTGGTACAGGTCGACCCCGTTTTGGCGCCGGTAGGCTGAGCGCAACATCCGAAGGAGCCTGATGGCGGCGGCAGCGCCTGAAACCGGATGTGTGCGCAACCAGTGCGAGATGCCCCCGTGCTGCATCAGCATTGCCAGCCAGCGCGCTTGTGCCGGAGTGGTTGCATCCTCCACGCGCGGATCCACATGACCGGGCGGCGCCCATTGGATGAGCCGGACGCCTGAACGACCCGCAAGTGCGGCGCTCAGGTGCGCCATGAAGATTCCGCGCCAGTCGGTTTCATCTTGCGGATAAGACGTGCTCACAAAGAGCACGTTGATGATTTGCGCAGCGCCCTGCAGGGATGGAGCGTCAGCGGTCACGGCGGTACGTCAGCGAGATGATCTGCCCGGAAATCAATCCGATCAGGAAAATGATCACGGCGGCGCAAGCTGGGCGATTATCGATGAAGGTATCTTGCATCGTCAGCACCCGGCTCAAGCCCAGTTTTCCACTTTCAGTCCCTTCACTCGGCGGAACTCGCGCACATTGTTGGTGACCAGCACCAAACCTTCGCAACGTGCGTGGGCGGCAATCCACAGGTCGTTGGCGCCGATGGGAGTCCCAGCAGCTTCCAATTGCGTGCGAATCTGCCCGTAATGCTCACCAGCGCCTGTCGGCATTGAAACTACAGCGATCAGGCTTTCGAGCGCCGCGAGTCGCACTTCGGCATCTTTGCGGCGCTGGCTTTTCGCGATGCCATACGCCAGCTCACCATGCACCACAACGGACAATACCGCTTCACCGGAAGCCAAGGCGTCCAATCGCTCTACCAGCTTCGGATGGCGCCCCGACAACGCGTAGATGCAAATATTGGTATCGAGCAGGTAGCGCGCCGCCACTCAAAGGCCCTTCCGGGTTTCGGGCGTCAAATCCGGAATGTCCATGTCGTCCGGCCACGGCGGCAGGTGCGCGAGCGCATCTGTCAGCGACCGCGGTTTCTCGCGCAGCACGACTTCGTCGCCCCGGCGAAAAATTTCCACCTCATCGGCGTGGAAGCGAAACGCCTTGGGCAGACGTACGGCTTGACTATTCCCGGATTGGAAAACCTTGGCGATGGCTGACACAGGCTCGATCCTCTTGTATATATGTTGAGTATATACGCGATCGCAAGATGCTGCAATCGGGGGACCCAGCGCGCGCGGCCGGGCGCCTGTTCAATCCGACCGTTCCGCCAACGGCGATCTGCCCGGCATCTGCCTACCCGTAGACCAAATCACGAGTCGCGTCGATAGGTGAGCGAGGTGATCTGCTCGGAGATCAGCCCGATCAGGAAAATGATCACGGCGGCGCTCCACAGCGCGACGCTGATCAGGCTGAGGCGATGGAAACTCAGGAAGGTGTAGGCGTAGTAGCCGATGCCGACCAGGAAAAACGTCACCGCGGCGGGCACGAACAGTTTCAGCGGCGCGTAGAGCGTCGCGATCTTGAAGATGATCAGCAGGAACCGGAGGCCGTCGCGCAGCGGGCGGATATGACTTTTGCCGATGCGTCCGGCGACGCGGATCGGTACGTACGCGACGGGATAGGCGCTGCGGAAGAACGCCATGGTGCTGGTGGTCGGGTAGGAAAAGCCGTTGGGCAGCAGGTGGATGAACTCGCGGAACCTGTCGGCGCGGGCGGCGCGGAAACCGGAAGTGAGATCGAGGACCGGGTGACCGGTCATCTTCGAGGCCAGCCAGTTGTAGAAGGTGTTGGC
>JBOHYO010000311.1:0-4994 GCA_050737935.1 Rhodanobacteraceae bacterium | reverse complement strand
AGATTCGCCATCCTTGGCTCATCAAGTCGGCCTGCCTTCGGCATCCTGCCTCCGGCGCTCGCGACTGCGCGGACTGCCACTGGCAATCCGCAAGCGCAGCCGCTCGCCCCCATTGGGCGCCGAGGATTACGACTGATTGGCCCATGATTCTCGCGTCAATGATTCATTCTGCATGGAGCGACGATGCGACAAACTCCTCCGCCTTCAAGGGGGAGGCTGGGAGGGGGATGGGTTGGCATCTTCACTCAACCTAACCCATCCCCACCCAACCCTCCCCTTGAAGGGGAGGGCTTTTCCGCCTCGGCAAATCGATGCTTCAGCAAGGTCCAACTTCTACTGCCTCCCCGGCAGAGCCGGGGGAATTCGACTATTGGTTTCAGCGGTGCTTCGACGACGTACCGCCAGCCGCTGCACCTTCGCTGATCGCGCGCATGAACGGTGAGTTCCGGTCGAGCACGATCACTGCGCCGCCACCGCTGAAGGATTTTCGCCAGGTTTCCAGGCTGCTCCAGTAACGGAAGAACTGCGGGTCCTTCGCGGACGCCGATGCGTAGATTTTCGCCGCCTCGGCGTCGCCCGCACCACGCATCTCGGCGGACTGTTTCGCGGCCGCGGCGACCACTTTCTGGTCTGCAGCGTCGCCCTTTGCGCGGATGGCTGCCGCGACGGCTTCGCCGCGGTCGCGGACTTCGCCGGCCTGTGCACTGGCCTCGGCACCCATGCGCTTGTACACCGACTTCAGGGCGTCATCAGGCGGCAACACTCGTTCGACACCGATGTCCAGGATCGTGACGCCCAGGCGCTGGCGAAGATCGCCGCTTACCGCATCGCGCAACCCCTGATCCATCGGGCCGCCATCCACCGCCAGCAATTCGGATTGACTGTGTCTCGCGATTTCCGCGCGCAAGGCCGCACGCACCACCGGTGTCATCTGCTGGGTCACCTGCAACTCGTCGCCCGTCGTTGCCTTGAACCACGCATCCGGATCGGCAACCTGCCAGCGCACGAAAAAGCCCACGCGCACCGGATCGCCGTCCTCGGTCTTGTAGTCTTCGGGCTCGGAGCGAAGCACGATCGCGCGGGTGTCGTAGGTCGTCACGTCCTCGACGAACGGCAGCTTGAAGTGCAGGCCCGGTCCGATGTCGTTGGCCTCTACGTGGCCGAATCGGGACAGCAGCGCGGCATGGCCCTCGCCCACCACGTAGATGCCGTTGGCCCCCAGCAGCGCCAGCAGGATGATGACGACGGGGATCGCGTACTTCATGCTTCGGCTCCATGCAATGCCGGCCCGGAAGTCACGGGTGGCGCGGACGACCCGGACGATGGAGGGGCAGTCGATGACCCGGCCGGCACGCTGGAGCTCGCCGGGGCGGGCGTGCCGTCGCCGGCGGGTTGCGCATGATGTGGCGGAAACTGGACGATCACGTCGCCGGTGCCGGTATTCACGACCACCCGATTGCTGGTCAGCACGTCGTGCATCGCCTGCAGCCACAGGCGGTGCTTGGTGACTTGCGGCGAGGCACGGTACTGCGTGAGGATCTGATCGAAACGCGCGACTTCGGAATGTGCGTCGGCGATCGTCCTGCTGCGGTAGCTTTCCGCGTCCGCCTTCAGGGAAGCCGCTTTGGAGGCGGATTCCACCTTGTGGCGGCTGACATCGGCATGGGCGGTGGCCTCGGCAGCCTTGGCGTCTTCGTGGGCCTTCGCGATGTCGTCGAACGCTTGCTTCACCTCGGCCGGAACACCGACGTTCTGGATGCCGACGGCGCTGAGCGTGATGCCGAGGTCGGCCTGCGCCAGCGCGGCCTGCAGCCGCCCGCGGATGGCGTCGTCGAGCTTGTTGTCGCTGCGATCCATCAACTCCTGGAGGTCGTGCGATCCGACCACCGCTCGTACGGCAATGGTCGCTGCGTTGCGCGCCGTCTCTTCCGCGTCACGGGAAGAGAACAGGAACTTGCGGGCGTCGGCGATCTTGTACTGGACGTAGTAGTCGACCATCGCGAGCTGGCCGTCGGCGGTCAGCAGCCGCACGTCGTCGCTCAAGGTGCGGGTGCGGCCAAGATCGACCACCTGCACGCGATCGACGGGCATCGGGATGTGGAAATGCAGGCCCGGCTGCAACACGCCTTCGAGCCGGCCGAGGCGCAGCAACATGCCGACCTGCTGATTGCCGACCATCGTCCAGCCGCCGATCACGAACCACAGCACGAGCGCGAGCACGACCAATGCCAGCGCGCTGAGTGGACCGTGGCCGAATGGCCCGAGCGAACGCCTCGCCTTGCGCAGCCACGCCTCGAGATCCGGGCCGCCGTTGCCGCTGCCGCCGCTGCCCTTGCGCGGGCCCCATGGTTCGCGTTCGCGTTCCCGGGGTTCACGCGGTTTTTCGCCGGGCTCCTTCCAGGGCATGGTTCAACGCTCTCGGATTGCGGGATCGCGCGCCGCGCTTGGCGCAAACGCTGCAGTTTACCAGACCGTCAGCGCGCGCATGGCGCGCTCCTGCGGCACACCAGCCTACCGGCTCCCATCGCGCGCATGGCGCGCTCCTACGGCCAATCCGGGCGTTGCCTGACCGTTATCGCACGCATGGCGCGCTCCTACGGCCAACCCGGGCGTTGCCTGACCGTTTATCGCGCGCATGGCGCGCTCCTACGGGGGCCTCGGCGTTGTAGGAGCGGCCCATGGCCGCGACAGGGTTGAGTACCCGTTCGCGCTGAGCGTAGCGGCCAAAGGCCGCGGAGTCGAAGCGCCGGGTCGTTCATCCTTCGACTCCGACGCTTCGCGTCTACGCTCAGGACGAACGGAATCGGTATTCAAGCCGTGTCCGGCGCAGGACGAACGGAATAGATATCAAGCCGTGTCCGGCTCAGGACGAACGGAATCGGTATTCAAGCCGTGTCCGGCTCAGGACGAAGGGAATAGGTATCAAGCCGTGTCCGGCGCAGGACGAAGGGGATGGGTATCACGCCGCGTCCGACTCGCGACGAACGGAATGCGTATCACGCTGCGTCGAGCCAATCGCGCAACAGCCGCGCGTCGTCGCCGCGCACGTCGCCGGCCAGTGGCAGCAGCAATTCGCGCGGAAAATCAATGTCCAGCCGCCAACCCTCGTCGTCGTAGTGTTCGGACTTCACCGCGCCGAGCTCGATCAGGCGCGCGCGCAGCCGGCCTGCGCGTGGCGGCAGCCGCAGCTCCGCGTGTACCCGCGAGCCCGCGAGCCGCTCGCCGATCGCCTGTTTCAGGAGATCCAGGCCTTCGCCCGTCGCGGCCGACAGCCATACGGCGCGCGGCACCGCGTCGCGGTCGCGATCGATGCGGGCCACCGCCGCTGCACGCGATCCGCCGTCGGCGATGGCGGCGTCCGGGCCTTCGCCAACGGGCACGTTTCCACCCAACAAATCGATCTTGTTGAACACCATCAACTGCGGCACGTCGCCCGCACCGATTTCTTCGAGCACGTCATTGACGACGTCGACCAGCACGTCGCGTTCGAGGTCTGCCGCATCCGTGACGTGCAGCAGCAGGTCGGCATCGCGCGCCTCAGAGAGCGTGGCGCGGAACGCCGCCACCAGGTCGTGCGGCAGCTCGCGGATGAAACCCACGGTATCGGCCAGCACCGCCGGACCACTCGCGAGATCCTCGAGCTTGCGCACCGTCGGATCGAGCGTCGCGAACAGCCGGTCGGCGACGAACACCTCGCCACGCGTGATCGCATTGAACAAGGTGGATTTGCCGGCGTTGGTGTAGCCGACCAGCGCGATCCTCGGCAAGGTGTTGCGCAGGCGCGCACGCCGCTGCTGGGCGCGCTGCACGCCGATCCGGTCGATCCGCTTCTGCAACTGCTCGACGCGCTTCTGCAGCAAACGGCGGTCGGTCTCGAGCTGGGTTTCGCCGGGGCCGCGCAGACCGATCGAGCCACCGCGTTGGCGCTCGAGATGGGTCCAGCCGCGCACCAGACGTGTTGCCATGTGCTTGAGCTGCGCGAGTTCGACTTCCAGCTTGCCTTCGTGCGAGTGGGCGCGCTGCGCGAAGATGTCGAGGATCAGCGCCGCGCGATCGACGACCCGCGCGGACAGGTGTTTTTCAAGGTTGCGTTCCTGCACCGGCGTGAGTGCATGGTCGACCAGCACGAGATCCGCACCGAGTTCGCGCACCGCCGTCTGAACTTCATCCGCCTTGCCGGTGCCGATGTAGAACTTCGGGTTCGGCGCCGCGACCCGCGCACGCACGCTGCCGAGGATTTCCGCGCCGGCCGATTGGGCGAGCTCGGTGAATTCCCGCACGCGGCGTGCGTCCAGGCGGTTGCCGGCATAGGGCAACACCAGCAACGCGCGTTCGCCTTTCCTTTCGCGTTCGAACAGGGCCGTCAATCCTGCGCCGATGGCGTGGCGTCATCGTCCTTGGTATCGGTCGCCGCCGTCGCTTCGTCGCCACCTATCTTGACCGCGCGGCTGGGCACCACGGTCGAGATGGCGTGCTTGTACACCATCTGGCTGACCTGGTTGCGCAACAGCACCACGAACTGGTCGAACGACTCGATCACGCCCTGCAGCTTGATGCCGTTGACGAGATAAATCGCCACCGGGATGCGCTCGCGGCGCAGGGCATTCAAAAACGGATCCTGCAACGACTGGCTTTTCGACATTGTTATGGCCTTCCGATCCGGGCTTGCGGCAAACCTCTTCACTGCCTTGCGATGGTAGCGCAAATCGGCCTGATTGGGCCGGCTCACGCGGCTCCCGGGCCGAGAAACAGCCCGAATGCGCCGGCCAGCGCATCGAGACAACGGGGTCGCACGGGATTGAATACCCGCGCGTCCAGTTCACTGCGCAGCCACGTCGTCTGCCGATTGGCCAATTGCCGGGTGGCGTGGATCGCACGCACGCGAAGTTCCGCGGCATCGAAGGCGCCTTCGAGATGCTGCCACGCCTGGCGGTATCCGACCGCGCGGATGGCGGGCAGGTCGGGGGCGAGGTCGCCACGCGCGCGCAGGCGTC
>JBOHYO010000310.1:0-2487 GCA_050737935.1 Rhodanobacteraceae bacterium | reverse complement strand
CGTTGACGGTGATGCCGCGCGAACCGACTTCGCGCGCCAGCGATTTGGAGAACGCGATGATCCCGGCCTTGGCCGCGGCGTAGTTGGTTTGCCCCGGATTGCCGGTGACCCCCACCACGGACGCGATGCTGATGATGCGTCCCTTGCGGGCCTTCATCATCGTGCGCATCACGGCCTTCGAGGTGCGATAGACCGAAGTGAGGTTGGTGTCGAGGATGGCCTGCCAGTCCTCTTCCTTCATCCGCATCAGCAGTTGATCACGCGTGATACCGGCGTTGTTGACCAGGATCGAGAGTCCGCCGTGGTCCTTGACGATCGCCTCGATCAGAGCCTCCACCGCCTTGCCATCGGTAACGTCGAGCACGCGGCCTTCGCCGCCGCGCCCGGAAAGGCGCCGCGTGATCGCCTGTGCGCCGGACCCGGAAGTGGCGGTGCCGACTACCTTCGCGCCCTGTGCGGCCAGCTCATCCGCAATCGCGGCGCCGATGCCGCGCGAGGCACCTGTCACCAGCGCGATGTCGCCTTCCAGTGATCCGCTCATCGCTTCAACTCCGCAAGCGCCGCGCGCAGTTCCGTGGGCGTGCCGAGCGCCCGCACCTCGAGTGACTTGTCGATGCGCTTGCACAGGCCCGAGAGCACCCTGCCGGGGCCGCATTCGATGATTTGCGTCGTGCCGCTGCGGACCAGTGATTGCACGATGTCGGTCCACAGCACCGGCATGTACAACTGGCGCTCCAGCGCCGCGCGGATGAACTCGATGCCGACGTGGCCCTTGGCGTCGGCATTCTGCAATACCGGGATCACGGGCACCTGCCACGGCAGCTCGGCCATTTTCGCGGCGAGCTGGTGCGCGGCATCGCGCATCAGTGGCGTGTGCGAGGGCACCGATACCGCGAGCTTGATGACCTTGCGCACGCCGCGTTCGGCCAGCCGTTGCGTGGCGCGTTCCACGGCGCCCACATGTCCCGCGATCACCAACTGACCCGGACTGTTGTAGTTGGCAGGGGTGACGACTTCCTCGCCGGAGACTTCCCTGCACACTTCCTGGATCAGTTCGTCGTCGGCGCCCAGCACCGCCGCCATCGAACCGGTGCCTGCGGGAACCGCCGCCTGCATCAGCCGGCCGCGCTCGGCGACCAGTGCGGCGGCTTCGCGCAACTGCAGCGCGTTCGCGCACACCAGCGCCGAGTATTCACCGAGGCTGTGGCCGGCCATCTGCGCCGGCACCGGACCGCCCTGGGCCAACCACACCCGCCAGGTGGCGACGCTCGCCGCAAGCAGCGCGGGCTGGGTGTTTTCCGTCTGGCCGAGCTCATCTTCGGGCCCGTTCTGCGACAACTGCCACAGATCGATGCCAGCGCCTTCGGAGGCTTCGTCGAAGGTCGCGCGAACTTCCGGGAACTCGGCGCCGAGTTCGGCCAGCATCCCGACCGACTGCGAGCCCTGGCCGGGAAAGACGAATGCCAGAGCCGGGACTGGGGACTCCGGACTCGGGACTCGATTCGTATCACTCATCAGCTATCACCCAATGTTGCTGAACGATGGCTCGATGCAGGCCACGAAGAGCCGATTTGATAACCACCGCGTGCACAGAAAGACCGCTTGCGCGGGAATCCTCTCGGTATTTTCCGAGTCCCGAGTCCCGAGTCCCGAATTCAATACCTCACCATCGCCGAAGCCCAGGTGAAGCCGCCGCCGAAGGCTTCCAGCAACAGATTCTGCCCGCGCCTGATCTTGCCCGAGCGTACGGCGGCGTCCAGCGCCAGGGGCACCGATCCGGACGAGGTATTGGCGTGCTTGTCGACCGTGACGATCACCTGTTCCATCGACATGCCGAGGCGTTTGGCGGTGGCTTCGATGATCCGCAGATTGGCTTGGTGCGGGATCAGCCAGTCGATCTGATCGGCGTGCATGTTCGCCGCCTGCAGCGTTTCGTCCACCAGCGCGTCGAGGGTCTTCACCGCGACCTTGAACACTTCGCGGCCGCTCATGTTGATCCGGACACCATGGTTCTTCTCATCCTTGAAACCCACGGATACGCCGACCGGATTGTACAGCAGGTGCTTGTAGCCGCCATCCGCGTGCAGGCAGGTGGCGATGATGCCGGGCTCGTCCGAGGCTTCCAGCACCACCGCGCCGGCGCCATCGCCGAACAGCACGCAGGTTTCGCGGTCGCTCCAGTCGATCATCCGGGTCAGGGTTTCCGCACCCATCACCAGCGCACGCTTCACTTGCCCGGTGCACACGAAATTGTTGGCAATGGCGAGCGCATACATGAATCCGGAACACGCGGCATTCACATCGAACGCCATGCAACCGTTCGCGCCAAGCCGATCCTGGATCAGGCACGCGGTCGCCGGGAAGATGATGTCGGGCGTGGTGGTGCCGAGCACCAGCATGTCGAGATCGGACGCCTTGACGCCGGCATCGGCCAGCGCCTGTTGACCGGCGCGGAACGCCAGATCACCGGTGGTTTCGCCGTCCGCG
>JBOHYO010000309.1:0-2665 GCA_050737935.1 Rhodanobacteraceae bacterium | reverse complement strand
TGACCCCAGGCCAGCAGGGCCCAGGCATGCGCGTAATGCGGATCGATTTCGGTGGCACGCTGGCAGGCGCGAATGATGGCCTGGGAGGCGCGTTCGTCTTCCTGCGTCGTCACATAGATCTGGCGCGCCAACAGGTACAGGTCGTGGGCTTCGACACTGTCTGTCCCGCGGCGGCGGATCGCGCGGCGTTCCTCCGGCAGCAATTGCAGCCGCAGCGCCTTGACGATCGCGTGCGAGATCTCATCCTGCAGGGCGAAGATGTCATCCGTGTCGCGGTCATAGCGCTCGGCCCACACCTGCCGGTCGTTGGCCGCATCGGTCAACTGCGCGGTGATCCGCACGCGCCCGCCGGCGCGGCGGACGCTGCCTTCCAGCACGTGCGTGACCTTGAGCTTGCGCGCGATCGCCGAGGCGTCCATCTGCTTGCCCTTGCAGGCAAACGCGGTGTTGCGTGACACCACCTCGAGCGCGGACACCTTGTTGAGGTCGGTGATGATGTCTTCGCTGATGCCGTCGCTGAAATATTCCTGTTCCGGATCGCCGCTCATGTTGAGAAACGGCACCACGCAAACCGAGTAATGCGGAGCTTCCTTCTTCGCTGGCGCCGCGCGGGCCTTTGCCTCGGCCGCCTGCGCGGCACCGGAGTGCGCGATCATCGCGGCCAGCGCGAGCAGGCACGCTTGCGCCGGCGCGCTCTCGGGATCCTCGTGCCAGTCATCCAGATCGGTGGTATGGATCGCGCGCACGTCGATCGGCAGGCGCGCCTGCTCGAAACGCACCGGCACCAACACGCCGCGATCGGCCGCATCGCGCGCTTCACCGCGCACCCAGCGCGAAATCACCGATGTCGGCGTCCACACCACCACCACAGCCTTCGCCGACATCAGCTCGGCATCGATCTGGTCATCGAACTCCTGGCCCGGGCTGATATCGGGATCCCACCATACCGACCAGCCCTTGGCTTCGATCGCGGCCACCAGCGGCGCAACGCGCGCCTTGTCGACGCGTGCGTAGGAAACGAAGACGTCAGCCATGTGTGTCAGCTCCCCGCAACCGTTGCCGGCACCGAGGCTTTTGTTTCGGCGAGCCGCGCCTCGGCGGCGGCGACCATGGCCATGAACCGTGGCTCGTCGTGGAGTGAACGCAAATCCGGGTCGTCCGTGAGATATCGCAAAAGCGGCACAGTTATCCCGGCAAACAGGGGCTCCACCATTTCAAAGGCGGCCTCTTTGTCGTTCAGGTAGGTGGCAAGCGTGCACGTGAAGTTGTAGCGCATGTTCCAGTTGCCCGGATCGATCATCATCGCGCGGCTCATGCGCGCCTTGGCGCGCTCACTCTCGCCCATTGCGCCTAGCGCGTTCGCGCTGTACGCGATTACCCCGCAATTGTTCTTGTCGTGCACCAATACCGCTTCGGCCCGACGCAACGCCACCTCAGCCGCGCGGCGCATGCCGGCAGTATCGCCCATGGCACCGTAGGAACTGGCCAGCATCATCGCGGAATTGACATCCGAGTCCATGAGACTGACCGCCTTGTCGTAATAGCGGACAGCATCGTTAAACCGATGCAACTGATAGGACAATCGTCCGGCATTGCGATTGGCCTCGTACGATTCTGCATCGAGTTTCAGCGCCGCGTTGGATTCGGCGACCGCCTCGTCCATCGCGCCGTTCATCTGCAGGATGTAGGCCTTGACGGCATGCGCTTCAGCGAGGTCAGGATTGAGTGCCAACGCCCGTTCCGCCGCAGTCATGCCGTCGTCCGATTCGATACCCAGTTCGCGCAGGCTACGGCAACCCAGCGCCATCAACGCCCATGCCTGCGCATAGTTCGGATCGATCTCCGTGGCGCGGGTGCACATCCGCACGATGGCCTGGGAGCCGTGCTCGTCCTCCTGGTTCGTCACGTAGATCTGCCTGGCCATCAGGTACAGGTCGTGGGCCTCGACGCTTTCGGTCCCGCGCCGCTCGATCGCCTTCTTTTCTTCCGGCAGCAGGCGCAGCCGCAATGCTTTCACGATGGCCTGCGAGATTTCGTCCTGGATCGCGAAGATATCGCTGGCATCCCGGTCGTAACGCTCGGCCCACACGTGGTTGTTGGTCGCACCATCGATCAACTGCGCGTTGATCCGTATGCGGCCGCCGGCCTTGCGGACGCTGCCTTCCAGCACGTGCGTGACCTTGAGGTCGCGCGCGACTTGCTGGATGTCGGCGTGCTGGCCCTTGTACGTGAACGCGCTGTTGCTCGATGCGACCGCCAAGGCCGAGACCTTGCTGAGGTCGGTGATGATGTCCTCGGTCATGCCATCGCTGAAGTATTCCTGCTCCGGATCGCCGCTCATGTTGACGAAGGGGAGCACGCAGACGGAATAATGCGGAACCGTTTTTTTGGAAGCGGCCCCGCCATTTACCTTCGCGTCCGCCAATTGCGCCGCCTGTGAGCGCGCGATCATCGCCGCCAGCGCGTGCAGGCAATCCTGCGCCGGCCCGCTGTCGGGGTCCTCGCGCCAATCGTCGAGATCGGTCGTATGGATGGCCCGCACGTCCATCGGCAGGCGCGCCTGTTCGAATCGGACCGGTACCTGGATTCCGCGCTCGGCGTCCTCGCGAGACTCGCCGCGTACCCAGCGCGATTCCTCGGTATCCGGCTGCCACACCACCAGTAC
>JBOHYO010000308.1:0-7644 GCA_050737935.1 Rhodanobacteraceae bacterium | reverse complement strand
GCGGCAACCCGGTCCATCCGGTCGATGGGGAGAAAGAGAAAAGCGGCAGCGCCGGCCCTCCGGTCGATGGGGAGGGGGAGAAAAGCGGCAACCCGGTCCCTCCGGTCGATGGGGAGAGGGAGAAAAGCGGCAGCGCCGGCGCTCTCGTCGCTGGGGAGAGCGGGAAAAGCGCGCAGTGCTCGGGGGGCGGGGGTCCGTCGGCACCAAGCTGCGAGATCGCTCGATCACTTCGAAGGGGCCGTCAAATCGCGTTGGCCCACCCAGCGCTCCAGCAGCGCGAGGAAGTCGTGCAGCTCCGGGTAATCCCAGGCGACGCTGCGCACGTACTGCCAGACTCGGGGCAGGTCGGCGAGATAGCGGGGCTTGCCATCGCGGTACCACAGCCGGCAGAAGATGCCGAGTACCTTCAGGTGCCGCTGCAGGCCGGTCAGGTCGAACCAGCGCTGCCAGTGCACGGGATCGACGCGCCCATCGAGCGCACCGGCATCGACCAGGCGGCGGCGGTGCGACTCGGACCAGCCGCGCACGCGCGCATCGTCCCAGGCGATGTAGCAATCGCGCAGCAGCGACACCAGGTCGTAGGTGACGGGGCCGAGTACGGCGTCCTGCAGATCCACGATGCCGGGGCTGTGGCCGGGAGTGGCCAGCAAGTTGCGGCTGTGGTAGTCGCGGTGCGCGAAGACCTGCGGCTGGTGTCGCGCGTTGTCGATCAGGATCCGGAACGCGACCTCGACGATGTCCCACTCGTCGCATCCGATCGCGATGCCGAGGTGCCGCTGCAGGAACCACTTCGGCAGCAGTTCGAGTTCGGTGGTCAGCAGCGGTTCGCCGTATTCCGCGAGGCCTGCGGCTTCGATCCGCGTCTGCATCGTGAGCAGCGCATCGAGCGCGTCGGCGTACAGTGCATCGGCCGTCGAATCGTTCAACTCCGCAAGATACGAGCGGGTTCCGAGGTCGGACAGCAGCAGGAAACCCTGGGCGCGGTCCTCGGCCAGCACCTCGGGTGCATTGAGCCCCGCGTTGCGGAGCCGTGCGTCGACGTCCAGCCAGCGGCCGAGGTCGCCCGATCCCTCCGGCGCGTCCATCACGATCGCGGTGCCGCCGGCGCCGCGGACGCGCCAGTAACTGCGCGCGCTGGCATCTTCCGACGCAGCTTCGAGGGTGATGTCGGCATCGCGGCTTGCGGTGCGTGCGAAGGCGAGGCGTGCGGTGGCGCGCGTCTCGCCACTGGATTTTGGTGGAGAGGACATGGCGCGGCAGTATAAGCGCCTGCCTGGCAGCTCGCCGGTCCGCCTTTCCGGCATACGAGCGATGCAGTATCCTTGCGCCTTCGTGGTTGTCTGCTGCGCGTGCCCGGTTTCATCAGGCGCGTCGCCGCCATTGGCCAAGGGAATGCGGTCGACATGAGCGTCACCCGTTTGCATACCCACCTCGACCGGCTTGAGGCCGAGTCCGTCCGCATCCTGCGCGAAACGGTCGCGGAGTGCAGCAAGCCCGTGCTGCTGTATTCGATCGGCAAGGATTCGTCGGTGCTGCTGCACCTGCTGCTCAAGGCGTTTTATCCCGCCAAGCCGCCGCTGCCGATGCTGCACGTCAATACGACGTGGAAATTCCGAGAGATGATCGAGTTCCGCGACCGCGTTGTGCGCGAAAAGAACGTCGACCTGATCGAGTACATCAACCAGGACGGTGTGCGCCAGGGCACCGACCCGGTCAACGACGCATCCCGGCACACCTACGTCATGAAGACCGTGGCGCTGCGCACGGCGCTGGCCGAACACGGCTTCGATGCCGCGATCGGTGGCGCGCGCCGCGACGAGGATCCCGCGCGCGCCAAGGAACGCGTGTTCTCGCTGCGTGGTGCCGGCCAGCGTTGGGAGCCACGCAAGCAGCGTCCCGAACCTTGGGGCGTTTACAACACCCGGCTCGCGCCCGATGAAACGTTGCGCGTATTTCCACTCTCGGACTGGACCGAACTCGACGTGTGGCTGTACATCCGCCGCGAGGGCATCGAGGTGGTGCCGTTGTATTTCGCCAAAGAGCGGCCGACCTTCGTGCGCAATGGCGCGCTGCTGGTGCGCGACGACGAGCGCGTGCCCCTCGATCCGGGCGAGAAACTGGTCCCCAAGATGGTGCGTTTCCGCACCCTCGGCTGCTGGCCGCTGACTGCGGCGGTCGAATCCGAAGCCGCCGACCTCGACACGATCATCGCCGAGATGCTGGATACCCGTGAATCCGAACGCGCGGGCCGCATCATCGACCTCGATCCTTCCGATTCCATGGAGCGCAAGAAGCGTGAAGGCTACTTCTGACACGATGGTTGGGGCGGTGGAAGCGGCCGGCCCGGCGCTGGCCGCGCGTCTCGCCGCGCTGGAAAATCGCGACACCCTGCGCTTCGCGATGTGCGGCAGTGTGGACGACGGCAAGAGCACCTTGCTCGGGCGCCTGCTGGCCGAGGCCGGCATGGTGCCGGACGATCGCATGGCGCAGATGATCCGCGACAGCAAGAAACACGGCACCTGCGGTGGCTCGCCGGACTACGCGCTGCTGCTGGACGGACTCGAGGCCGAGCGCGAGCAGGGCATCACCATCGATGTCGCATGGCGCTACTTCGGCACCGACCGTCGCGCCTTCATCGTCGCCGATTGCCCCGGCCACGCGCAGTACACCCGCAACATGGCGAGTGGCGCGTCGAACGTCGAACTCGGGGTGGTGCTGGTGGACGCGCGCGCGGGCGTGGTGACCCAGACCCGGCGTCATGCAGCAATCCTCGCGATGTTCGGCGTGCAGCGCGTGCTGTTCGCGGTCAACAAGCTCGACCTCATCGAATACAACCACGCGCGCTACCACGCCATCGAACAGGAATGCGTGAAACTCGCACACGGCCTCGGCATCGAGCATGCCGACGCGATCCCGGTCTCGGCAATCAACGCCGACAACCTGGTCGCGCACTCGCCCTCGACCCCGTGGTACACCGGCAAGCCGTTGCTGGAATATCTCGAGACGGTGCGGGTGGAACGCAAGGTGGATGCGGCGTTCGCGCTGCCGGTGCAATGGATCAACCGCCCCGACCACAAATTTCGCGGCTATGCGGGCACGATCGTGGGTGGGCGTGTCGTGCCAGGCAATGAGGTGGTGGTGTTGCCGTCGGGTCGGCTTTCGCGCGTCACGCGCGTGATCGGCGGCAGCTCCGATCTTGATGTCGCCGAGGCGGGGCAGGCCGTCACGCTGACGCTGGCCGACCAGATCGACGTGGCGCGCGGCGACGTGATCGCCGATCCCACGCTTCCACCGGAGGTGGCTGCGCAATTCGCGTGTCATCTGTTGTGGCTGGACGATGCCCCATTGTTGCCCGGCCGACGCTATCTGATGAAGCGGGCGACCCACACCATCGGCGCGCAGGTCACCGAGATCAAGCACCGCATCGATCCTGACACCCAGGCGCACCTTGCGGCGACCCGCCTCGCCGCCAACGAAATCGCCGTCTGCAACCTGTCGCTCGATTCCGAAATCGCGTTCCGGCCGTACCAGGACGATCGTCGCCTCGGCGGATTCATCCTGGTCGACCGTGAGACGAACGCGACAGTCGGATGCGGCACGCTCGATTTCGGCTTGCGCCGCGACCGCAACGTGCAGTGGCAGCAACTCGACGTCGATCGCGCGACGCGTGCGAAGATCAAGGGCCAGTCGCCGCGCTGCCTGTGGTTCACGGGCCTTTCCGGGGCCGGCAAGTCCACCATCGCCAACCTGGTCGAGCGACGCCTGCTCGCCGATGGTTTCCACACCATCCTGCTCGATGGCGACAACGTGCGCCACGGCCTCAATCGCGACCTCGGCTTCACCGATGCCGATCGCGTCGAGAACGTCCGGCGGGTGGCCGAAGTCGCCAAGCTGATGATGGACGCGGGCCTGATCGTGCTGGTGTCGTTCATTTCGCCGTTCCGCGCCGAGCGGCGGATGGCGCGCGACCTGATCGGCGAAACCGGATTCATGGAAGTGTTCGTGGATGCGCCGCTGGACGTGTGCGAGGAACGTGACGTCAAGGGCCTTTACGCGAAGGCACGCGCCGGAGAGATCGCCAACTTCACCGGCATCGGCTCGCCCTACGAGCCGCCCGAAACGGCGGAAATCCACCTGCATTCGGACCAGGAGCCGGCCGCCGATTCGGCATCGCGGGTGGTCAAGATTCTGGTCGACTGATCCCGGCGTCCCGGATTGCGGTGCTGCGCACCTTCATCCGGGCTACGCCACTTCGCCGGCTGGCGCGGTAGCCCGGATGCAGCGCAGCGCAATCCGGGACCATGCGGCAGCAGGTCGCGGCCATGGGCCGCTCCTACAACTAAATCGGCGCACGCACCCGCAATTTGTGTAGAAGCGGGCCATGCCCGCGACCGATGGTTTCATCACGCCAGGACGGTCGCGGCCATGGGCCGCTCCTACGGGTGCACCCGGAAATGTTTCGCGCGGCGTGCGACCAGTCCGAGCGCAAGCCGGTCCGGCAGCAGGTCCATCAGCACCTTGGTCGCTCGGTTGATGCGCCCCGGCACGCACACCACGCGGCCGCGCTCGACCGCGTCCAGCCCGGCGCGCACCACGTCGTCGGCATCCGTCCACATCCATCCCGGCAGTTTCGAAACCAGACCGCGCGCCTGGCTGACGTCGTGGAATTCCGAGCGGGTGAAGCCCGGGCAAAGCGCGCACACGTGGATGCCGTGCGCGCGGTTCTCCAGCGCCAGCGCCTGCGAGACCCGCATCAGGAACGCCTTGGCCGGCCCGTACAAAGTGTTGCCGGGTGTCGCGGGCACCAAGCCTGCCAGCGAGGCGACGTTGACGATGCGCCCGTAGCCGCGTTCGCGCATCGCCGGCAACAGCAGATGGCAAAGCTGGAGCGGCGCCTCGACCAGCACCTGCATGAAGCGCGCGTGGGTATCCCAGTCCACGCGGTCGTAGTGGCCGGGCACGCCATAACCGGCGTTGTTGATCAGGATGTCGATCGGTCCCTTCGAGGCTGCCGCCGCAACGATCCGTGCGGGCGCGGCGGGGGCGGCGAGATCGTCGGCAACCACTTGCACGTCCCCGCCATGTCGCGCTCGCAATTCGGAAGCCAAGGCCTGCAGGCGCTCGCCACGTCTCGCGGTGACTACCAGATCGCAGCCGCGCGCCGCGAGCTGGTGCGCGAATTCGGCGCCGATGCCGGCGGATGCTCCGGTGACAAGTGCGCGGCGGGCGATATCTGTAGCCATGGTGTTGTGCACGTTGCAGGCAGTTGCGACCAGCGGACTGTTTCGAACCCGTTCGTCCCTGGATCAAGTCCGGGGCAGGCTGTGAGCGCAGGCCCGCGAGGGCCGAAGTCGAAGGATGATGGCGCTTCGACTTTGTTCGCTGCGCTCACTACGCTCAGCGCGAACGGCTGATGGGACCGAACCTTCGTCAGGCCGCGCCGCAGTTTGCGCGGGGACGTGACCCTTGGCTATCCTGCCAATCTGACCAGAGATGGAGCATCGCATGCGCCGCAAGTGGGTGGGTGGCAACTGGAAGATGAACGGGTCCCGCCAGATGGCCTCGGCGATGGTCGGCGCGGTCGTGGATGCCGACATCGTCGACATCGACGTCGCGTTGTTTCCGCCGTTTCCCTACTTGCGCGAGGTGTGTGCCGCCAGCGCGGGGTCGCGGATCGCCGTCGGCGGGCAGAACGTGAGCGAGCACGAATCGGGTGCTTACACGGGCGAGGTTTCAGCGGCGATGCTGCGCGACGTCGGCTGCACGACCGTTCTGGCCGGCCATTCGGAACGCCGTCAATACCACCACGAATCCGACGACGAGGTGGCGGCCAAGGTCTACCGTGCGCTGGCCGAGGAACTGGCCGTGGTGCTGTGCCTGGGCGAGACCCTCGAGGACCGCGAGGCCGGCAACACCAGCGAGGTGGTGTCGGGACAGCTCCGGGCGGTGGTGGATCGCTGCGGGATCGCGGCGTTCGGGCGCATCGTGATCGCCTACGAGCCCGTCTGGGCGATCGGCACCGGGCGCACGGCCAGCCCAGGGCAGGCCCAGGAAGTCCATGCGCTGCTGCGTAGCCAGCTCGACGTGGGCGATGCTAGAATTGGCGGTTCGACCCGCATCGTTTACGGTGGCAGCGTCAAGCCCGGCAATGCCGCCGAGCTGTTTGCGCAGCCGGACATCGATGGCGGCCTGATCGGCGGCGCCTGCCTCACGGCCACCGATTTTCTCTCGATTTGTGCGGCCGCGGGTTGATCCGCGCCCGCACGGGAACGATCCATGCTGTTCACGATTTTCAGTGTCTTCTATGTGCTCATCGCCGCGGCGATGATCGTGCTGATCCTGATGCAGCGCGGCGATGGCGCGAACGCCGGCGCCAGCTTCGGCGGCGGCTCGTCGGGCACGGTGTTCGGTGCGCGCGGCGCGGCCAGTTTCCTGACCCGGACCACCGGGGTGCTGGCGGGATTGTTTTTCATCCTGAGCCTCGGGATGGGCATTTATCTCAGCCATCACGGCGTGAACCCGAGCAACCAGCAGACGCTCGGCGTGATGGCCGGCGTGGTCACGCCGACCAGCAACGCCTCGGCGGCCGCGAAGACCAATCCGGATATCCATCCGCTGCTGTCGGGTTCCTCGGCCGGCACGCCGCCAGCGAGCGGTGCGTCCTCGGCGCCGGTCCCGGTGCAGCAGTCGGAAGTCCCGGTGGCGCCGCCAGCCAGCGGTGCGTCGAAGTCCGAAGTGCCTGCTTCGCCCGCGAAGGGTGCTGCGCCGAAGTCGTCGGCGCCAGCCGGCAGCGCCCCGCCCGCTTCCCACTAAAATTGGTTTCGCTCTTGTGAATAGTCGCGCACATGGACGTGCGCGGTGTTTCCAGGGACGGGTTTGAATTCGGGCAGAGGGACGTGCCCGGTGTTTCTCAGGGACGAGTTTTCGTTCCAGTGTTTCCCAGGGATGGGCTGAACTACCTGTGCCCAGGTGGCGGAATTGGTAGACGCACTACCTTGAGGTGGTAGCGGGTAACTCCGTAGGGGTTCGAGTCCCCTCTTGGGCACCAACTTTGCGATGCTGTACGTTCACCCCGCCTCGGCGGGGTTTTTGTTGTGGCGCCGGGGCGCAGCATTCATCGAAAGACGATGCAATGTGCCGGGCGGCGTTTCCCGAAGCGCGACTTCCCGCGCGTGCCGCGAAGCTCGACTGGGCCATCGAATCGTCGGGCGGCTGGCCGCTGCATTGACGCGCAGGGAGCGCGCGCATTGCTACACGCGGCGGTGCATGCGAAAATCCCGTAGCTAACGTGGATCGACGACATGCTTGCTGGCTACTGGCCCATCCTCCTGTTCTTCTGCGTCGCCGGCGTGGTCGGCGTCGCGCTGCTCGCGGTCGGCTGGATCATGGGGCCGCGGCGGCCTGACAGCGAAAAAAACGCGCCCTACGAGTGCGGCTTCGAGGCCTTCGAGGATGCGCGCATGAAATTCGACGTGCGCTATTACCTGGTGGCAATCCTCTTCATCGTCTTCGACCTGGAGATCGCCTTTCTGTTTCCGTGGGCAGTCGCGCTTGGCCGGATCGGGCTCGCCGGACTCGGCGCGATGGTCATCTTCCTCGGCATCCTGGTCGTCGGCTTCATCTATGAATGGAAGAAGGGGGCGC
>JBOHYO010000307.1:0-3849 GCA_050737935.1 Rhodanobacteraceae bacterium | reverse complement strand
CGGTGGAAAAAAGCCACCTCTGCCATCGTAAATGATCCGCGGAAAACGACGTGATCGATGTCCGCCTGCCATGACGAAATGGGTTGGTCGCCCAGCTCGGCATGGAAGTGCAACGCGGCTTTCTTGCGGGCGAGGCCTGGCGGCGCATAGAGCCGCGCCTCGGGCCACCGGTCGGCCCAAGCCTGCAGGGACAGATGATGGAGCTTGTTCGGCGAAACGATGTAGCGCACCGGCCCGATGGACTGCACCTCGTCCGCCAGTTCGCGCGTGAGTGCAATCGGGGACCACACCCAGACGTTGCCGTCGGACAGGCGGGCCACCGCCATCCGCGTGGGGTACGGAAAGCCAAAGAACGAGACCATTGGCCCATCCGCGACGTAAAGGGACGGACCGAAGGGCTTGAGGATCGCGAAGGCTTCCGGTTTCCCGCTTTCGCCCCGGCCGGCGTGCATCACGGGCCGACCAGCCGCGGATGGCGGAGGGCGTGACCGGGAGCGATCATTCTCCTGGCTCGCCGGTGTGGGGTATCCCCGCCATGGCATGTTCCAGCGCCGCCATGGTGACGGGTTTGACGAGGTGGCCGTCGAAGCCGGCGGCGTATGCACGCTGCTGGTCTTCCACTTGGCCGTAGCCGGTCAGCGCAATCAGCCTCAGCGTCTTTGCTTGCGGCATCTTGCGTATTTCCCGTGCGAGGTCGTATCCGTTCATCTCGGGCAGTCCGATGTCGAGCACCGCAATGTCCGGCTGGAATGACTCGATACTCGCGAGCGCCTCCTTGCCGCTGTACACCACGTGGGTTTCGTGGCCGTTGAACTTGAGGAGCAGTCCGAGCGAGTCCGCCGCATCCGCGTTGTCGTCGACGACCAATATGCGCCGTGGCGTCGATTCGAATTGTTCGCCGTCGTCGGACAGGGGAGCCGGGCGTGGAATCCGGGGCAGTCGTATTTCGAATATCGAGCCGCGGCCGAGCCCCTCGCTGCGCGCGGTGACCTCGCCCTTGTGCATTTCGACCAGGCGCTTGACCACCGCCAGACCAACGCCCAGGCCGCCCTGCGCGCGATCGAGGGTGCGATCGCTCTGCACGAACAATTCAAAGATCTGTGGAAGCAGCTCGGGCGGGATGCCTGCGCCGGTGTCGGAGATCTCGATGAAGGCGCTGTCGCTGTCTCCATGGGTGCGAACCCGGATGTCCCCGCCAGGCTCCGTGTACTTGATGGCGTTCGCAAGAATGTTGCTTACGCATTGGACCAGTCGCGCAAAGTCGCCCTCCACGTACAAGGGTTCGTAGCTCAAGGCCGTAATGGAAACCCTGTGCCGCTTTTCGCGGATCTGTGGTTCCACGGTTTCCATGGCCTGGGTGATGACGGTGGCGAGATCGATGGCATTGCGCTTGAGCTGGATCCTGCCCGCCGTGATGCGGGAAACATCCAGCAGGTCGTCCACCAGCCGCGACAGATGCATACCTTGGCGCTCGAGCACGCTGAGGGCCACTTGGGCATTGGCATCGTTCGCAAGCATGCGAGACAGGAGCTCCGTCGCATTCCGGATGGGAGCGAGCGGATTCCTGAGCTCGTGCGCGAGCATTGCGAGAAACTCGTCCTTTTGCCGATTGGCGTGGCTGAGCGCCTGCTCCGCCTCCTTGCGCTGGTCGATTTCCCCGATCAGGATCTGATGCGCGCGTGCGCTCTCGACAGCGACGGCCGCCTGCGCAGCCACCGCAGCCACGAGTTGCTCGGCCCGTTCGGTGAATACATCCGGTTCCGGGTGCCCGAAGAAGAGCGCCCCGAGGACCTCCCCTGAAGCTGCCTTCACGGGTACGGCGAGGTAGCTGCGAACGGGCAAATGTCCCTTGGGCATGCCGTCGTAAGGCGAGTTGTGGCCGTAGCGCGGATCGGCCGTGATGTCGCCACTGCGCACATTGGCTTCACCGCGAAACGCCGGTCCGAACACCGCCGTGTTGCGGGGCTGGGGAAACTTCGAGAACGCCTCGAGCGGCGCCCCGGATATCGTATACAGCCGGTATGACTCGCCGCGTTCATCCTGGACGTTGTAGAAGAATGCACCGAACGCGGCGCCGGTGATCTCCCTTGCGATGTCGGTGACGCTTTGCACGACGCGCTGCAGGTCGAGCTGGGCATGGATGACCGCCCGGGCTGCATCCCCCAGTAGTTCCCGCACTTGGATCTCTTCCTGCAGGCGCTTCTCCGAGCGTTTGCGCGCCGTGATGTCACGCGCAATTTTCGAGGCGCCGACGATCGCGCCGCTGGGGTCCCGAATCGGGGAGATGGTCAGGGAAACGTCAATGCGGGTTCCGTCCTTTGCGAGCCGCACGGTTTCGAAGTGCTCCACGCGTTGCCCGCGGCGTAGCTGATCCAGGATGGTGTCCTCCTCGGCTTGCCGCTCGGGCGGGATGATGAGCGTGATGGACTTGCCGACGATCTCTTCAGGCTCGTATCCGAAAAGGCGCGTCGCGGCCGGATTCCAGGAAGTCACGATGCTGTTGAGCGTCTTGCTCGCGATGGCATCGTCTGATCCCTCCACGATGGCCGCGAGCGTGGCTCGCTCGCTCTCGGAGCGCCTGCGTTCGGTCACGTCGCGAAAGACGACGACGATTCCGACCAGTGCGCCCTCGCGGCGAATGGGAGCTCCGCTGTCGTCGATCGGAATGCGCCTGCCCTCCCGGTTGATGAGCACGGTGTGGTTTGCCAGGCCGACGACTCCACCGGACTCGATCACCTTGGCCACCGGGTGGTCGACCGGAGCGCCGGTATGTTCGTTTACGATGCGAAAGACTTCCGCAAATGTTGCATTTCTCGCCTCGCTCAAGGACCAGCCGGTGAGCTGTTCTGCAACGGGGTTCAGAAATGTCACGTGACCCGCGGCATCCGTGACGATCACGCCGTCGCCGATGCTGGCGAGCGTAACTTCAAGGATGTTGCGCTCGTGCCGCAGGGAAGCTTCGGACGGACTGTCTTGCGTGACATCCGCGTTCGAGTTGGGCGGCGTTGGCTCGCCAACGGCCGGATCTACTCGGCTCAACAGCAGGAGGACCGGTCGTGAGGTAGGGTCTTCTGACAAGTTGTGCGCGACGCCGCGGGCGCTGTAACTTGCTGTAGCACCTTCGTATTCAAAGGCAAGTGCCGCAGGCGACGCGTGGCCATCTGCGCACGCCCGCAAATATTCGGGCAGGCCGGGGTGCGTATCCGTAAGGAGCGAGGCCAGGTCGCGACCCCGCAACGCTTCCGGAGTCGTTCCGATGCTGGACGCGAACGCGATATTGCACGCCTCTATCACCCCGTTCGCCGAAACGAGCAGGGTCGGCTGGGTCAGGAGATCTGCTGGGACAGCAAAGGTGTCCAAGGGCGTGCGCATCCGAGCGCTGCAAAGATCGTACCGCCAGTATTCCTTGATTCCCCGCTTCTTTGCAACCTTGGAGCCGGATGGCTGCCGTTGGATTCAAGCAGCGGGTAGCCTTTGCGCTCGGCCAACTGGTGCCGGGTTGCGAGACATTGACCAGCGCGCGATGTTGAAGTCGGCGCGGTCGTCAGGCAGCAGGTTGCGCGCAATGGCGACCGTCTCGCCAACGTCCCGCCGGCCAGCGGGTGGGTCGAGCAACTTATCGATCGTGCTGCCGGTCAGGGCTGCGCCGGGGGTTGCTTTCCAACGCATTGTGGATGGCGGTCGCGGCGACGCCGCTGTGGCCGACGGCAACGGATATCTGGTGCAGCGCGCTGACGACGTCGCCGGCGGCGTAGAGCCCATCGACCGTGGTCATCTGGTCGCGGCCCACGCGGAGTGCGCCATTCTCGTCCGATTCCGCGCCGATGGCCTCGGCCAAGGTCGACTGGG
>JBOHYO010000306.1:0-8013 GCA_050737935.1 Rhodanobacteraceae bacterium | reverse complement strand
CTCTATATGCAGGCGCTGCAGACGATCCGTGCGCAACTCGCGCAACAACAGGGAATCAACCAGGCGTTCGTATTGGAAAGCTTCGCCGCCGTGGAGCTTGGCCTCGGACACGCCGCACAAGGGCTGGATGCCATCGCCAAGGCCCAGGCCATCGTCGACCGCAGCGGCGACCAGAGCTACGGCCCGGAAGACATGGAAGCCAACGCGGCGCTGTACGCCGAGTCGCAGCGTCCCGACTTGGCGGTGCCTTTACTCGCCAAGGCGCTCGCCAGCCCCAGCATCGGCTATGACTACTCGCCCGTGTTGCTGTGGCTCGACCCCGCCTGGGACCCGATCCGCCACGACCCGCGCTTCCAGGCGCTGCTGGAGCAATACGCGAATTACGAGCCGGCGGTCACCTACCCGACCTCGCCCGCCGCATCGTATTGAAACATTGGCGGCGGAAGCGGCTGCGCCGATTCCGCCCTACGACGTCGGACGCCAACGCGTAGGGTGGAACCCGCGAAGCGGTTTCCACCGTTCGGTTTCCGCGTTGTGGCGCTCGGCCTCTTCTGCAGATCAGACGGATTTTCTGAAATACGCCACGTCCGGAAGTTTCGCGAAGTGGGCGTCGCATGTGAGCAGGTCCGCGCCCTGCTCACGCGCGGTCGCATAGACGATCGCGTCGGCGGTGGCGAGCTTGTGCTCGCGGCACAGGTCGGCCGCCAGCAATGCGATGCGCGTGTCCATCGGCACCACCACGCATTTTTGCGTGTACGCGATCACTTGGTCGAGGCGGTCTTCGTCGGTTTCGCGCGCCAGCCACTTGGCCAGTTCCAGTTGCACCAGCGTCGGCACGATGCATTGCTCCCGGGTGGGGAATTCTCTGCCGAGCTTTTTGCCGAGCGGGCTGCCAACCAACCATTCGATCCACGCCGAGGTATCGACGACGCGCATCAGACGCGATCTGAACGATCGCGGTGGCCACCGGTCCTCGCGCCGCGGGTGATCCCGGCAAGCTGCTTCCACTCAGGCACCGGCATCACCAGCACGCCCTTGCCTTTGGGAATGAAGACAAATTCCTGACCCGCCTTCCAGTGCTGTTCTTCACGCACGGCCTTGGGGATGGAGATCTGGAATTTCGAGGAAAGCGTGGCAATTGCGGTCATATTCTTGCCTGAATGTTATCGATAAAGATAACGTAAGATAACAGATTCCGCCGCACCGTCGCAAAACTTCGGGGATGGTCAGGTTTCCTGGAGATAGGTGTATCCGGTGAGGCCCGCTTCCAGCGCGGCTTCGATGGGTTTCGCAGCGTCGCCTGACAAGCCGGCGGCCGCGAGTTTCTGCCGGTACGCCGCGCGCAGGTCGTCGACCTTGTAGCCGACGTAGTCGAGCAGCATGTCGGCCGAATCGCCGCGGCGCGCGCCGTCGAGGGTGAAGCCCTCGCCGTCGACGCGCACGTTGACGGCATCGGTGTCGCCGAACAGGTTGTGGATGTCGCCCAGTGTTTCCTGGTAAGCGCCCACCAGGAAGATCCCGAGCCGGTACGGCTCGCCCTCGCGCAGTTCGTGCAGCGGCAGGCTGACGTCGAGGCCGCCGGATTCCACGTACACGTCGACGCGGCCGTCGGAATCGCAGGTGAGGTCCGCGAGCGTGCCGCGCCGGGTCGGCCTTTCATCCAGCCGTGCCAACGGCATGATCGGGAAAACCTGGTCGATCGCCCACACGTCGGGGACGGACTCGAACACCGAGAAGTTGCAGAAATACTTGTCGACGAGCTTCATGTCGAGGACGTCCGCGATCTCGCGATGGGAGCGTTCGTCAGGCTTCAGGCGCTTGCGCACCCCCAGCGCCACCGCGTGATACAGCCCGTCGAGTTTCGCGCGCTGCGCCAGGTCGAGCTGCCCCTGCGCATACAGCAGGTGTCCTTCGTTCAAGTACTGCTGCGCGTCCTGCCACACTTCGCGCACCGGGCGCTTGTCCAGCGCCGCCAGTGTGTCGCGCAAGGCACGCAGCACCGGAGATTCGTTGTCCGCCACCGGCGGAACGACGCCATCCGGCGCCCTCTCGACTTCGCTGACGTTGACCACCAGTACCGCGTGATGCGCGGTCCTTGCGCGGCCGGACTCGGTCAGCACGTGCGGTTGATCGAGTTGCAGTTCCGCGCAGGCCGCGGCGAGCGGCGCCACGATCGCATTCGCGTACTGGTCGAGGTCGTAGTTGGTCGAGCATTCACCGCGCGAGCGGGTGCCTTCGTAGTCGACGCCGAGCCCGCCGCCCACGTCGACGTGGTCCAGCGGCAGTCCGGCCGCGCGCAGTTCGGCGAAATGCCGCACCGCCTCGCGCATCCCGGCGCCGATGTCGCGCAGGTTGGAAATCTGCGAGCCCATGTGGAAGTGCAACAGCCGCATCGTGTGCGTCAGTCCCGAGTCGCGCAACCGCGTCACCAGCGCCAGCAGTTGCGCAGGGGTGAGTCCGAACTTGCTCTTGTCGCCGCCGGTGTTCTGCCATTTGCCGGCGCCGATCGAGGCCAGCCGCACGCGCACGCCCAGCTTGGGCTCGATGCCGAGTTCGCGTGACTGGTGGACGACGTGCTCGAACTCGGACGGCTTCTCGATCACGATCACCACGTCGATGCCGAGCTTGCGGCCGATCAAGGCCAGGCGGATGTAATCGGCGTCCTTGTAACCGTTGCACACCACCAGCGAACCGGGTGTCGCCAGGCCGAGCACCGCCAGCAACTCCGGCTTGGAACCGGCTTCCAGCCCGAAACCGGTGCCGTCGGCGCGTACCGACGAGGGTGCGTGTGCCAGGGTTTCCGCCACCGCGCGCTGCTGGTTGACCTTGACCGGATACAGCGCGGTGTAGCCCCCGGCGTAGTCACGCGCGCGCATCGCAGCGGCGAACGCGGCCCGCAACTTCTCACGGCGGTCCAGCAGGATGTCGGGAAAGCGCAGCAGCAGCGGCAGCCGCAGCCCGAGTTCGCGGGCGCGCGCGACGGCGTCCTCCAGGGCGATCGCCGGCGCCCCCGCGCCCCGCGGGCGCATCAAGGCGCGGCCGTCGCCATCGACGTCCATGTAACCGTCGCTCCAGTGCGCGACGGAATACGTCTCGCGGGCGTCGTCGAGGGTCCAGTTGCTCATCGTGTCTTCCGGGCAATGCCGATAATCACCGTTCGTCCTGAGCGTAGGCCGGAAGGGCCGGAGTCGAAGAACGGTAGCGCTTCGACTCCACTCGCTGCGCTCGTGACGCTCAGCGCGAACGGTATTGAGGTTTGGCGGATTGTAACGTCGCGCGCCGGGACGGCCGTTACAATCGGAAGCTTGCCCACCCGGGATTCGCAGCATGCCGCCGTCCAACTGGTTCACCGAGGAGCACGAGGCTTCCGGCTCGTCCATCGGCTACCGCACCAACGCGAAACTGCACGAGGAGAAGACGCCGTTCCAGCGCATCGAGATCTGGAGTACCACGGATTGGGGCAACCTGATGGTGATCGACGGCTGCATCATGCTCACCTCGCGTGACAATTTCCTCTACCACGAGATGATGACCCATCCGGCGTTATTCACCCACGCCGCCCCCCGCGACGTGGTGATCATCGGCGGCGGCGATTGCGGGACACTACGCGAAGTGCTACGCCACGACGAGGTACAGCGTGCGGTGCAGGTGGAAATCGACGAGCGCGTCACCCGCCTTGCCGAGGAATATTTCCCCGAATTGTGCGAATCGAACGGCGATCCACGCGCGCAATTGCTGTTCGACGACGGCATCCGGTACATGGCCGACTGCGCGCCCGATTCGCTGGACCTCGTGATCGTGGACTCGACCGATCCGGTCGGTCCGGCCGAGGGCCTGTTCAACGCGAAGTTCTACGCAAGCTGCTTCCGGGCCCTGCGCGAAGGCGGCATCCTGGTGCAGCAATCGGAATCGCCGCTGGTGCTGCTCGACTTGATCCAGTCGATCCACGCGGCGACGCGCGAGGTCGGCTTTTCCGATATCCGCACGCTGCCGTTCCCGCAGCCGTGCTACCCCACCGGCTGGTGGAGTTGCACCATGGCGCGCAAGGGCGACCCGCTCGACGGGTTTCGTGAACGCGACGCGGCCAGCAAGCCGTTCGCGACCCGTTACTATAATGCCGACATCCACCGCGCCGCACTTGCGCAGCCCGAGTTCATGCGCGAAGCACTTTCGGGATAAACGTCCTTACGTCGTCAGGGGAGCGTGATGCGCGGGATCCGGTTTGCCGTATTGAGCTGGTTGCTACTGCCGATGGCTGCGTTGACCATCGAGCCGGCACCGGCGACCTCGGCACCCTCGCAGGCCGGCACCACGACCCCTACGCGCAGCACCGGTGGTCAGCACTCCGCCACTACGGGCGACGAGGCCGGCGCGGACACGCTGCCGGCATGGCGCGCCCGCACGCTGGTCGCACTCGACAAACGCGGCGACGTGGACGGCTACCTCGGCGCGGCGATGCTGGCCCATGGACGCCAGAGCGGAAAATATGTGCAGGACGCCAGTCGTGTCGCTCCCGATGATCCCGATGTGGCCTGGATGAAGTGGTGGAGCTGCTCGTCGATCCCGGATTGCGACCGCGCCGCAGCGATCGCGCACATCCGCAAGCTGGAGCCGGAGAACGCGGCGGCGTGGATACCGGATGTGAAGGCGACCATGGCCTCGGGCGACCCGTTCAAGGTCACGGACGCACTGAAGAAGGTGGCAAGCCTGGACCGCTTCGATGACCACACCTGGTCGATCGGACGTCGCGCCGGGCTGGCGACGATCGCGTTGCCGCCGCCTCCCGGCATCGCACCGCAGGCGTCCCGAACGGGCAGGCTTCTGGTCGACGTCGAGAGTGTGGGCGGCCTCGGGATGGGTGGCGTCTACAGCACGGTCATCGCGTGCTCCAACCTGCTGTTCTTCGAGGCGAGGCTCCAGGCCTGCAAGGTGACGGCCGGACTCCTGGAGCAAAGCGGAGACCGGCAGTACGAGGGAATCGGGTCGAACCTGGCGGGGCTACTCGTGCAACCGGAAGCCTTGTTGCGCCCAGAGCCCTCCAGCACGGCGACCGTGGGTGGATCCATCGCACCTATGCCCGAGAACACGTCCGCGCAAGCGAATCCGGAAGTGGCCGCGGCCACGGCACGGCGCTTCGCATACATCTGGCGTACGTTGAAGTGGCGGAAGATAGAATTTGCTGTCGATGAGGATCCCGCGCTTGCACGGATGGTGCAGGATGCCATCCGCTCGCAGCCCAACGAAAGCACGATGATCGCGACCGTCTTCCAGCAACGTGGCATTCCACTGACCCCACCCGAAGGCTGGGAGCCTGCCGGCGCGGCGTCCACCGGCAAGTAGGCATTCATCCGTGGTTGGGTACCTTCGACTGTTGCCGATACTGGATCGATCCATGCGCCAAGCCGCCATCATTGCCGTTTTACTCGCCATGGCATCCATCGCGAACGTCGCTTTTGCAGCATCCCCGCAGCCTGCGGCACAAGCTGCTGCCGCGAGTACGGCCATGCCCGACGCCTCGTCGGCGCCGCCCGCCAGCGTGCTGGCCACCGCAGGCACGTCCGGAACCGCGCCGAACCTTTCGCCCGCCGACCAGAAGCGGGTCGCCGCCATCCAGCAGTACCAGCACGACCTGGTTACGGTGGTCGCGTTGCGGGCGGAGCCGGAGTACCTGCTCGGCGCCGCGATCCTTGCGAAACCGTTCAAGGCCCCGACGCCGGGGCTGGGTTTCGACGCGCTGAGCCAGCGTGCTGCCGCTGCGTCCGGCGCGGGCCCGGCCGAGCATTGGGAACGGCTGGTGGCATGCGGAACGAAGGGGGATTGTCCGAACCGCGACGCACTCGCCTGGCTCGAGAAGCACGCCGCCGACAACGCGGCGGTGTGGGTCGTGGCGATGGATGTCGCTTCCAGGAACAAGGACGCCGAAGCGGAACGCGCGGCGCTGGAAAAAGCTGCCGCCGCGCAGATCTACGACGATTACTACGGCAAGGCGCTGGCCGGTGTCGCCAAGGCCGTCGCCGTGCTGCCGCCGCTCCCGGACACGACTGCGGGCGCGCACGACGGGCAGCCGGACAACCCGGAAGGCGTACGGGTGCTGGTCAGCGTCAACGCAACCCAGGCGTCGCCCCGCCCCGACCTCGAACCGGTCGTGAAGCTGTGCGACAAGAGCGCTGCCGGCAAGCACAAGGACGCAAAAGAAGCATGCCTCAAGCTCGCGCATACGCTGCAATGGGGCTCGAGCCCGATCGCGCGCGCGGCGGGCCTGCACATCCAGGGGCAGCTCGATGCGGGCGCTGACGCGGCAAGCCGGCAGTCGGCTCGCGATCTCGCCTGGCAGGTTCGCCAGTATTCCGCCCTGCTGCAACGCTCGCTTACGGACCCGACGCAGGCATCGCGGTGGCTCACCGCCGCGCGCAATGGCGGGACCGAACTCAGCCTGATCCTCGCGACCCTGCGGGCCAACGACGTTCCGCTCAACGCCCCCGCGGACGAAGCGTCCGCGCCGGCGGCCGCTGGCAGCGCGGGCCCATGAACGGATCCTGCCATGCGTGAACTGTTGCTGCTGCGTCACGCCGAGGCGATGTCGGCCGGCCCGGACGGCCGGGACATCGAGCGGCCCCTCAGCCTGCGTGGCGAACGACAGGCACGTGCGGTGGGCGAGTGGCTGGCCGGCCAACCGGCGCCGGATGCGGTGCTGTGCTCGGCGGCGCGACGCGCCCAGATGACCTGCGATGCGCTCGCGCCGTCCGCGCGAACTGCGGTTCCGCGGTTGCTGCAGGAAATCTACCGGGCGAGTCCCGGTGAGTTGTTGTCGCTGGTCGAAGCCCACGCGCCGCAGGCACGGCGCGTTCTTGTCATCGGCCACAACCCGGGCCTCGAGCAGTTGCTGGCCTTGCTGACGGAGGGCCGTTCGGGCGAGGCGCGTGGATTGACGCCGGCGACCCTGGCATGGATCGCATTCGCCGATGATGCGTTCGAGCCCGGTGGTGGTCGGTTGCACGCGCTCTGGTCGCCGTGAAAGCCCGGCTCGCGCTGGCGCTGCTGCTGCTTCCGACCTTCGCGCTGGGGACACTCCGCCCGCCGACGCAAACCTGGCCGATTGACCCGGAGGGGTCGGAGGTGCAGTTCAGCGTACGCAAGCTCTGGTTTGCGCATGAACGCGGAATCTTCCCGCAACTGCACGGCACGCTGCGCCGGACCGATTCCAGTACCGGACCCGATCTGCTGGAAGTCGATGCGACGGTGGCCGCCGCCGATTTGCGGATGGACGATCCCGACCACCGCGCCCGCGCACTCGGTCCCGATTTCTTCGATGCGGCACGCTTCCCGTGGATCCGCTTCGAGTCCGATCCGTTTCCGCTGGACAAACTTGCCACGGGAGGAGCGGTGCGCGGGATGCTGACCCTGCACGGCACGCGCCACCCGGTGACGCTGGCCTTGCAGGCCTCCACGTGTCCCAGCCAGCCGCTCGCCTGCGCGATCCGGGTGCGTGGAACGATCCTGCGTTCGAACTTCGGGATGCGCGCCCTGCGGGGCGTGCTGGCGAACCGGGTCGAACTGGACTTGCGGATCTTCGTGAGCGCGGCAAACTGACGCGCCACGTATCATTCCCGCGATGAACCGCAGTTTGCGAACCCGGCTCGGCATCTGCTTGTGCGTCTTCACGCTGGCGCTCGCCGCATGCGCCCCGCTGTCGCCGCGCCGGATTCAGCGCGCCGACCGGATCGTGGCGATGTCGGCCGACCACCAGGTCGACTGCACGCAAACCGACCACTGCGCCGCACCGTCGCCGTTCCTCCAACAAGCGAACACCGCGATCGCCGCCTCGACTGCCGATCGCCCGCACAACTTCGTCACGCTGCTGAACATCGGCCAGAACGCGCTCGTGGCCCGCCTCACCCTGATCCGCGCAGCCCGCAAGTCCATCGACATCCAGACCTACATCTGGGTCGACGACGACGCCGGCATGCTGGTGCTCGACGAACTGGTCAAGGCCGCGCGCCGGGGCGTGGTGGT
>JBOHYO010000305.1:0-7961 GCA_050737935.1 Rhodanobacteraceae bacterium | reverse complement strand
GGTTAGGGATACGGCACTGCCAACTATGCAAAAATAGTTTGGAGAAATATAGGGTTAGGATGTCAACGCGATTCCGACCCTGGCCTCCAAGTTTTCTCGCCGTGCGCGCCGTGGTCCACTGCCATTGGCGGCAGCCGCCCGAACGTTCCTCTCCAGCGGGATGGCGCAAGATGCGTCGTTCGCCTCGTCGCGAACGCTCATCCAACCGCGGGGGGTGTTCCCGGGACTTGGGATTACTTGCCGCGGTCGCGCGGTGCCGCATCCCGGAGGCCGGCGGGTTACGCCGTCGTGCGCCCGGACCCAGCGGCAGCAAATGATCGCGCGAAGAACTCGACCGTTGCCTGCCGCGATTTCGCGGCGGCTCCCGGATGGGCTTCGAACTTCACGGCGCCCCCCTGCCCAAGATGGGAGTAGGGGTCGTTCACGATGTGCGCGGGCTCGATCGCGTTGAACCCATGGGCAGCGTCCGGATAGATCGTCACCGTGACCTTGGCTTGAGCCGCGTCGGGCAAGCTCCGCACCAGTGTCTCGCAGGTGTCGGGCTCGTCGTAGTCATCGCAGGCGCCGCTCTGGATCAGTACGGGCGCACCCGTCAGTTCCCGGAATTCGTGTCCGGGCACCTTGTTGTAGGTCCAGCATATGGGGTAGAACGGCGCGTGGGCCGCGAACCGCAGTGGCTTGGAACCCAGGTACCGTTCGTTGTAGGGCCGTGTCGCCGTCAGCATGGAGACGATGCCGCCCCATGAAAATCCCATGATCCCGATGCGTTGCGGGTCGATGTCGGGGCGCGCGGCCAGGTACAGCAAGGCGCCAAACGCGTCCGGAAGCGTCTCGACGACACTCTCCGGCCGGCCACGCTGCCCGATGCCTCCGTCCAGGCCGCGCGGTGCCCACATGTCGAGCTCCAGTGTCGCAATGCCGGCAGCATTGAGCGCCTGTGCATGGTACGCGCCGCGACTGTCTATCCCGGCGGTGCCGTGTGCGATCACGACCGCGGGCGCCCTTTCGTCCTGTCGGGGTACACGCAATTGCGCGGCAAGCGCCAGCGGTGATCCAGGCTCGGCACTCGGGAACCTCACGTAGTTCACTCGTGGCCATGCAAGCAGCGGGGTATTGGTCATGTCGAGGCTCTCCAGTCCGGTACGACTCTAGCCACGGGTCGCGCGCATGGGTACCTGTCAATTTCGACAGTTACGCGAGTGCTGGCGCCTGTCTAGGATGGCCGGGAAATCCGGTGGAGGGACAGCTCACCATGAATGCCAAGCTCCCTGGCCTGGCCGTCGCAATCGTTGCCGGCCTGGCCGTGCAATCCGCCTTGGCCCAGGATATCCAGCAAGGCGCAGCGCCGATGCCCGCAGCCGGCGCCGCACAGTCCGCCGCCAGTCCGGCCAGCGACGATCCCGCTGCGCAACCGCCCCAAACACTGGGGACCATCGTCGTGACCGCCTCGAAGCGCGCGCAACGGATGGAGGATGTGCCGGTCGCGATCAGCGTGATCACTGCCCAGGACGTGCAGACGGCCGGGCTGACTTCCGCCGCCGACCTGCAAATGTTGGTCCCGGGTGTGACCATGGTTCCAATTGTCGGGCCCGCCACTGCCAATGTGGTAATGCGTGGTCTCTCGACCACTATCGGCGAGCCCAACGTCGGCTTCTTCGTCGATGGCGTGTACATCCCCGATCGCAGCGCAGCCAATTTCCTGCTGGCCGACAACATTGCCCGGGTGGAAGTGGCGCGGGGACCGCAATATGCGCTGTATGGACAGAACACCTTCGGCGGCGCGATCAACTTCATCACCAAACAGCCGAGCGATACCTTCGGGGGCTCGGTTACGCTCGGCATGGGCAACCATGGCAGCAACAAGGAACAATTGGTGCTGAGCGGGCCCGTCTCCGACGGGTCGATATTCCACTATCGCGTAGGCGTTGGCCGGGACGAATTCGGTGGCTTCTACCGCAATGAATTGACCGGGGAAAAACTTGACCGGACCACGTCCACCGACGCATTCCTTACCCTGAGCGGTCGGTTCACGGACCGGCTGAACGCGCAACTCAACCTCATTTACGACCGCAAGCAGCGAGACAATTTCGCGGAGCAGTTCGTCTCGAACAACAGCGATTTCTCGCCGATGTTCAATGATTTCCAGACTTTCGTCGGCGACGTGCCATCGTTGACGTCGGGCTTTGGCGCGACGCCGGGGAATATCGATCGCACCAGCACGCTGACATCTCTCAACGTCAATTACGACATGGACTGGGCGACCTTGACCTCGGTGACTTCCTACAACCACCTCAAGGTCGACCAGTTGTACGACTCCGACTACACGAGCGCCCCCATCCAGATGGCCGGAACCAGCGGTCCGCAGAGTTCCGTGAGCGAGGATCTGAGGCTGGTTTCGCCGAACAACCAGCACTTCGAATGGCTGCTTGGTTTCTACTACTACCACCTTGACAACGATCACGTCGATCGCACGACCTGGGTGGGTCCCGCTGCCCCCTTGGGCGGTCTTGTCAGCGACAACGAAGAGCATACCGGCAGCAAAGCCGTGTATGGCTCTGCCACGTGGCACATTGCGCCGAAATGGGATGTGGAACTGGTCGCCCGTTACACCCGCGAGACCAAATCGATCGACGTCATGACGGCCTCGCTTCCATCCGGATCGATGACCCCATTCGATGCCTCGCGCACGTTCACGCCCTTCACCCCCGGCCTGTACGTGACGTGGAAGCCGACACCCGACGTCCGCGTGTACGCGAGCGCCATCAAGGCGATCAAGGTGGGTGGATTCAACACCTTCACCACGTCGGGCGCGATCGCGGCCGATGAGCGCTCGTATAGTCCGGAGCGCACCGTCAGCTACGAACTGGGCTCGAAGATCGACATGCTCGACGGCCGCATGTTCCTCGCCATGGACGTCTACCGGATCAACTGGCGTGACATGATCGTGCGCACGATCGGCTCGCAAGGCGCGTTGTTGAACACCAACGCCGGCCGTTCGCATTCGGAAGGCGCTGAAGCCAATCTGCAATACGCGCCGAACCGGAACTGGTCGTTTCTCCTCGGGGCGGCTTACAACCATGCGGTGTATGACGAGTATGTCTTCCCGATCCTGGCGCTCGTGGGACTGGACCCGGACCTGGCCGGTACGCGCCTGCAATACGCTCCACGGCTGACCGCTACCGCAAGCGTGATCAACACGACACCGCTCGGCAACGGATGGACGTGGACCACGCGCCTGGATGGCAGATACCGGTCGGACATGGCGGCCGTCCAGTACGCGACCGCCACCGTCCCGAGCGTCGCCCTGTTCAATCTCCACACGAGCTTCGACAAGGGCGCCTGGACGACCACGTTGTGGGTGAACAACCTGTTCAACCGGAAGCAGGCTCCGGGAGCCGTGTTCACCAGCGATCCGGCGACCACGTTCGAGGTCGCGAGCGGACAGAGGGCCGGCCTGCAACTGTTCCAGGGGCTCGTCAACGCGCCGCAATTAAGAACCTACGGCATCGACGTCCGCTATCGATTCTGAGCAAACCGGCCCCGCAACCCGGATACGATCGCGACCAGCACGTGGCATACGACCAATCCGACGCGACGCAACTCGTGGGCACTCCCGCACTGGGTCCATTGCGGCTCGCCGGGTACGGCAGCGGCAGCATGGTCCTGGCGGCCTATTACCTGGTCAGCGCCGGTTTCCTGTTGTATGCGACCGCGATCCTCAAGGTGCCGCCGGACATCGCGGGTCTCGTGATGGCGGTGTCGACCTTGTGGGATGCGGTGACCGACCTGCCGCTCGGCTGGCTGTCGGATCGCACGCGCTCGCGGCGTCTGGGTCGACGTCACCCGTTCCTGATCGGTGGCGGCATCGAGGTGTCGGCCCTGACGGTGATGTTGTGGTCGGTTCCGCAGGGTCTCGACCTTGTGGCTACCGTTGCGTGGCTCGTCGTCGCGTTGGTCGGGCTCAAGACCGCCATCAGCGCCTTCGTGGTACCCCACATCGCGATGGGTGGCGACCTCGCTGCTGGTTACGATGCGCGCACCGTGACCCAGAGCTATCGCGGCGCGTTCCAGGTCGTCGGGATGATGCTGGCCCTGATCGGGAGCAGTGCCTGGTTTTTCCGGCCGACGGCCGCGTTTCCGCAGGGTCAGCTCAACCCGGCGGTCTATGCGCCGATGGGTTGGACATGCGCGGTCCTCGTGCTCGGCGTCACCCTGGTCACGGTTGCCAGCACCTGGCGCTTCATTCCGCGGATGCGTGCCGGGCGCAATGTCCCGGAGATGGACTGGCGGACCGTCTGGAGCGTGCTGCGCGATCACAATCTGCGCGCCCTGGTGCTGATGATTTTTGTGACCGAGCTGGCGGCGCAACTGACAGTGGCGCTGGGATTCCACGTCAATACGTTCACCTATGGACTCTCAGGGCCGCAGATGGCAATCCTCGCCGCGGCGTTGCTGGTTTCGGCCATCATCGCCCAGCCCCTGTGGGTCAAAGTGAGCCGGCGGTTCGACAAGAAGATCGCGCTGTATGCAGCAATTGCATTGGCCTTCGTCGGGATGGTCGGCGCTCCACTCACGCACGTTGCATGGCACTGGTTTCCGCTCACGCCATCGTCGCATCTGGTCGCGACCTTGTTGCCATTCCAGATCCTGGCGGGACTCGGCAACGGGGCGTTCTGGTCGCTGCCGTATGCGATGGTCACCGATTGCGCGCAGGTGCACGAGCGCAGGACCGGAAGCAATCTCGCCGGCAGCTACACGGGCCTTTACATCTTCGCCTACAAGCTGGGCGGAAGCCTGAGCATCGCAGCGAGCGGTGCATTGCTCGGATGGATCGGATATCAGAGCACCTCGGATGTGCAAACGGCATCGACCCGTTACGAGCTGGCGGTCTATCCCGCGTTGTTGATGCTGGTGTTGCTGCCGGTGATGTTGTGGTTTCTCCACCGGTATCGGCTCAATCGCAAGGATTTCGCGTAAGCCGACGGCCGCGCACGTGCGGATTCGCGGTACCCAGCGCGCGCGATGGCCATGGCGGCCGCTGTATAGTGAGACAAGGAAGTCGACGTCATGATCCCGAGGGACGCGGGGCGCGTTTCGAGAAGCCGACCGCATGGTCCAGGTCCCAGCCACCACCTTGGCGAGCCACGAGTTGTGCGCGAGTGATCGCGCGCAGTTGTTCGACCGCAGCGAGGACCTGCAGTGCCTGACGCGCCAGGATTCACTGGCGGATTGGCTTGGTGGACTGCGGGAATGGCTCGGCGTCAGTGAGATCGTGATTGCCGCCGGGGCAGTCGGCGCGCTGGACAGGGCAGGCATGGTCGGCGCCGGGTACGACACCGGATGGATGGACCTGTACGCGCACGAGCGGTTCGCACTGGTCGACCCGATCGTTTGCGGCATTGTCCGCGGCCGCCGCTTTGTCAACCGTGAAAACGCCATCGTAGGTGGATGGGCCACGTCGGGGCACAGCCCGAACGGTCCGACGCTGGCCCGCTTTCTGGAAGCGGCGCGCGACTACGGTCGCCTCGGTTGCGGCTTCGCCAGCGGGGCCGTGATCAACGGCAACCTGGCGCTGTACTCGGTGGTTACCGAGCGCGGGCAGCGCGACGAGCGCGCGTCGTTGGCGCTGTGTGCCCTGCGTCCGTTGCTGTTCCAGGCGCTCATCCGGGTCCTGCTCCCCGGACCCGTCTTTCCCAGCCTGAGCCCGCGCGAGCGCGCCATCCTGGAGTGCCTGGCCAGCGGCTTCGACGATCCCCAGATCGCCGATGCGTTGTCGATTTCCGTGTCGACGGTCCGTTTCCATCTCGGCAACGTGTTCGAGAAGCTCGGCGCGCGCAACCGCTGCCATGCGGTCGCCATCGGGTTCCAGATCGGCCTTTTGCGACGCTGATCTGGGCCCCCTGCCGCTTCTCCGGGTTGGTCGGAGAGGGTGGCTTTTGCTTCGACCTCACCGGAATCCCGAGCGGTAGCGCAGCGGACTGCAAATCCGCGAACGCCGGCTCGACGACTTGCGTCGTCCATGGGCGCCCGCCCGGACCATCGCAGCAGCCTGCGCGGGACTTGAGCCGGGAGCATGCGCTTCCGGCGCGCGCTCCGATCGGCCCTCCGTCCTCCGCGTGGGTCCTGCCGATAAGCAGCACCCTGATGCTTTCCCGGACCGGGGCCACGCGGTTACCTTGTACGCGCGCCGTGGGTTCCACGCAGTCGGCGCACCCGTGGACAAGGGAAGGACACGCATGGTGAACGGAAGGGCCCACCAAGAGACTCCCGCGCGACCGCTCGAGTTGCTGGGCATCAGCGACATCGAGGAGCGCGCCTATCGCGCGCTGCTGATGCGGCGGATGGCGACCGCCGCCGAAATCGCCAAGCAGATCCGCACTACCACGCGGGTGGCCCGCCGGCTGCTCGCGGATCTTGAGTCACTGGGGCTGGCCACGCACACCCCCAGGGTGCCGAGGGTCTACATCGCATCGCCCCCGGAATTCACGGTCACCGCGCTCATCAAGCAGCGCCAGGCGGCGCTGGAGCGGGCGCGAACCGCGATCCCGGACCTCGAGGAGCAGTCGGCGAAGGCCAACAACGGCAGCGGGCACGAGCCCGTACTGGAACTGATCAGCAATCGTGCCCAGCTCGGGGTGGTGCTCCAGCAGATGTACAAGTCGTTCCGTACCGAGGCGATGTGTTTCCAGCGCGCGCCAACCCTGGCGCCAAGCGCCGTTCCGCCGCGCAAGCTACGTGCCGGCATGCAGGTCCGGACGATTTCCGACAGCAGCATGTTTGAACTTCCCGGGATGATGGGGCGCCTCAAGGCGGACGTTGCGCGTGGTGAACATGCGCGCATGATCGAGACGTTGCCGTTCAAGATGATGATTTTCGACCGCCGCGCCGCGGTCCTCACACTGGACAACGAAAGCCCCGAAAAATCGCCCACATTGCTGGTCCACGGTGGCGCGTTGCTGAAGGCTCTTTGCCTGTTGTTCGAGTTCATGTGGGAGCGCGCCACGCCGATGGTGTTCGGCCACGGCGACAAGCTGAAATCGCAGCAGGGAGATGCGCGGCTGCGCGAAATGGCCGAATCCCTGGTGCCGCTGCTGGCCGCAGGTCTCAACGACAAGGCCATCGCCGCGGAACTCGGCATCTCATCGGCGACGCTCAATCGCCGCATCGCCGACTTGATGAAGTTGTTTGGAACCCGCAGCCGATTCCAGCTCGGCTGGCGCGCGGCGCTGGATGCGTCGGCATCCGCCGTGCCGGTGGCGTCACGCCGCAAATAGTTGCGAGCGCAATCGGTGCTCGGCGGGCGGCGCAAGGGATGCCGCGAGGGGCGTCGGCCTCAACAAGATGATTGCTTTCTATCATGATGGTTATCCATCGCGATGAACCATTGCGCTCGCTCTGGCGCCGTACCAGACTGACCGGACGGAGTCGTTTTGGGGAGCACAGGGGAATGGACGCATCTCGCACGTCGCAGCGATTGGCCAAGGCCAATCACGGCCCGGAGCGCGCACGCATCATTGCGGCGCGCCGGGCATCGCTTTGCCTGTAGCCACCCCTTGACCCTTCCGTCGCCACCGGGGCGACGACCTAGCCATTCGTAGCACGAGGAAGCAAGACAAGCACCAAGCACCAAACTATTCGAAAGCCGTCCAACAACTTACCGCTGAGGCCAGAAGATGAACAAGAAGATCTACAGCCTGGTTTGGAACAAGTCCCTTCGCCAGATCGTGGTGGCGTCCGAACTTGCGTCGGTCAAGAGTGGAGGCGGATCGAGCGGCGCGACCAGTGGTGCGCGGCGAACGCCGCATGGTGCGGTGCTTGGCTTGGCGGCGGTCGGTGCGCTGTGCATGGCGCCATGGTCGGGGGCGCTGGCGGGGCAGACCGATTGCAGCGGTGCGACGGCAGCCGGGAACAAGGCGCTGGCGTGCGGCGACAACGCGATTGCGCACGGCAATTCCAGCACC
>JBOHYO010000304.1:0-6541 GCA_050737935.1 Rhodanobacteraceae bacterium | reverse complement strand
GCCTGCACCTCGCCAAGACGCTGCTCGAGGGCGGCAACGTGCTGTTGCTGGACGAACCGTCCAATGACCTCGACGTCGAAACCCTGCGCGCGCTGGAAGAAGCCCTGCTGGAATTCCCCGGCTGCGCGATCGTGATTTCGCACGACCGTTGGTTCCTCGACCGCATCGCCACCCATATCATTGCCTTCGAGGGCGACTCGCACGTCGAGTTCTTTGCGGGCAACTACAACGAGTACGAAGCCGACAAGAAGCGCCGGCTCGGAGAGGAAGCCGCCCAGCCGCATCGCGTCAAGTACAAGAAGCTGGCTTGAGGTCGGGACTCGGGACTCGATGCTGAATCGGTTTCGTCATTCCGGACGCGGCGAAGCCGCGATCCGGAATCCATTTTGATTTTGAAGCGACAAAGCAAAATGGATTCCGGCTTGCGCTGGAATGACGAGCGGACAGGCAACACCGGAGCGATCATGGGTTTCATGCAATCTTTGCGAGAGGCCTGGCAGCGCAACGACTCGCTGGTCTGCGTCGGCCTCGACCCGGAACGCGCGCGCTTGCCCGCGCACCTGCGCGACGATCCGGACGCGGTGTTCGCATTCTGCACCGGGATCGTGGATGCCACCGCTGATCTCGTGTGCGCATTCAAACCGCAGATCGCACACTTCGCCGCGCTCCGCGCCGAGGACGCGCTGGAGCGGCTGATCGCGCACATCCACGACAGGCACCCCGGCGTGCCCGTGATCCTCGACGCCAAGCGTGGCGACATCGGATCCACCGCGAGGCACTACGCCGAGGAAGCGTTCGACCGCTACCAGGCGGACGCGGTGACGTTGAATCCCTACCTCGGGCGCGATTCGGTGCAACCGTTCCTCGACCGCGCCGACAAGGGCGTGATCCTGTTGTGCCGCACGTCGAACCCCGGTGGCGCCGATTTCCAGAACCTTATCGTGCATGACGGCGGGGACCATTCGTTGCCGCTGTACCAGCACATCGCCGCCACGATTGCGCGCGAATGGAACGCGAACGGCAACTGTGCGCTGGTGACCGGCGCGACATTTCCGGGAGAACTCGGCGCCGTGCGCGCGTTGGTGGGCGACATGCCCCTGCTGGTACCCGGCGTCGGCGCACAGGGTGGCGATGTGGCCGCGGTCCTTGCCGCGGGTGCACTCGCGGATGGCAGCGGGCTGATCGTGAGTTCCTCGCGCGCGATCCTGTATGCGGGTGGCGGCACCGATTTTGCGGAAGCCGCACGCCGCGCGGCCCTCGCCTTGCGCGACGCCATCAATAGCCATCGCCCGCGGGCCGCCGCGCGTACCTGAGCCGGGCGTATGGTAGGTTGGGTTGATTCCGGACTTGTCCGGAAGAAGCCCAACAGCTTTCCGAACGGTTGGGCTTCCCCCGGATCACGTCCGGGGTCAGCACCAACCTGCAAGAGTGGTCCGGCGCGCGCCTTCAAAGCTGGGCGATGATTTGCCGCATCGCCAAGCACGGTAGGTTGGGCTGATTCCGGACTTGTTCCGGAAGAAGCCCAACAGCCGTCGAAGACGTTGGGCTTCGCTGCGCTCAGCACCAACCTGCAAGAGCGGTCCGGCGCGCGGCTTCAAAGCTGGGCGAAGATTTGCCGCATCGCCAAGCACGGTAGGTTGGGTTGATTCCGGAGTTGTCCGGAAGAAGCCCAACAGCTTTCCGAACCGTTGGGCTTCCCCGGGACTGCATCCGGGGTCAGCGCCAACCTGCAAAAGCGATCCGACGCGCCCTTTCAAAGCTGGGCGAAGATCCGCTGCATCGCCGAATCGTCGCGTTTGTAGTTCGGTCCCGGCTTCTCGAAGTGCTCGTCGAGCATTTGCAGGTCGCCGATTTTCGTCACGTTGAAAAGCGGCTCGGCTTGCGTTCCGCCTTCGAGCTGGTGTGCGCGCAACAATTCGGTGCCACGATGGCCGATCCCATGGCATTGCGGTTCCACCAGACGCGTGACGCCATGGTAGGTGAAGCGCAGGCGGCGCTTCTCGCGAATGGCACGATCGATCGGATTCATGGCTGCCCGAAGAGTCTGCCGCTCGCCCGCTGCGCCTGCAATACGCGCGTGGTAGATTTCGGCCGTCAACTGCGCGACCGGCATGACGAATCCACGTGAAGCCTTGCTCGCACTCCACCATCGATCTTTCAAGGCGCCGCCTGCTGCAAGCCGCCGGTATCTCGCTCGCGGCCATCGCAACGGGCGCGCACGCGCACGCGGCGGCTGCGCCCAAGCGTTCGCGCCCAGGATCAAAGCTCGTTCTGCTCGGCACGGCCGGCGGACCCACGCCGAAGGTGGACCGCTCCGCGCCCGCCAACGCGATCGTGATCGGCGATGACATCTACGTGATCGATTGCGGCGACGGCGTTGCCCGGCAACTGGTGAAGGCCGGCCTCGACCTCGGCCACATCCGCGACGTGTTCATCACCCACCAGCATTCCGACCACAATGCCGACTACGGCAACCTGCTGCTGCTGGCGTGGGAAACCGACCTGCACGCGCCGGTCAACACGTACGGGCCACCGCCGCTCAAGCGAATGACCGAACTGTTCCTGGAAATGGATGCCTACGACATCGGCATCCGTGAAAAGGACGAAGGCCGTCCGCCATTGGCGCCGCTGATCGTGCCGCACGAAATCACCCGCGGCGGCCCGGTGATGCACAACGGCAACGTCAAGGTCACGGCAGCGCTCGTGCAGCACCCGCCGGTGGCACCGGCGTTCGCGTACCGCTTCGATTGTCCCGATCGCTCGATCGTGTTTTCGGGCGACACGCGTCCCAGCGAAAACCTGATCGAACTCGCGCGAGGCGCCGATATCCTCGTGCATGAAGTCATCGACCTGCAAGCCATTGACCAAGTCGTGAAAGACGAGTCGATGGCGACGCGGCTGCGCGCCCATCTCGAAGCCGCACACACGCCGATGTCGGAAGTCGGACAGATCGCGACGAAGGCGGACGTGAAGACGCTGGTGCTGAACCATTTCGTGCCGGGCACCGCGCAGATTCCCGACCGGGTCTGGTACGACGCGGTCAAGCCCCACTTCAAGGGACGCGTCATCGTCGGCCACGACCTGATGGTGCTCTAGTGGCTTCCTGCGCGTAGGGCGGACACTGTCCGCCGCACCCCGAACGAACGGCGGGCAATGCCCGACCTACCCATCGCACCAAGCGGAGCGTACACGTAGGGCGGACACTGTCCGCCGCGTCGAGTGACTGGCGGGCAATGCCCGCCCTACCTGCGCAGCAGGTTGTTCAGGGTTCCCCGGGCGGCAATAATTCCATCGCCATCACGATCGCGTCCTCGCGGCCACGGCGCGCCGGGTAATAGTTCGGACGGCGGCCGATTTCGTTGAAACCGGCGCGCTCGTACATCGCATGCGCCATTTCGTTGGAGGGTCGTACCTCGAGGAACACCCGTTCGGCATGGTGCCAGCGCGCCAGCTCGAGCAAACTCCGAAGCAGGTACGCGCCGTGCCCGCGCCCCTGGTGCAGCGGAGCCACGCACACGTTGAGGATATGGGCTTCGGCCGCGCCCGCCGAAAGGATGCCGTAGCCGATCACGGCGCCATCCTGCTCGAGCACCCAGCACTGGTGGCCATTGTCGAGGCAGCTCCTGAAAATGCCGCGCGACCAGGGGAATTCGTAGGCAGCCGCCTCGATGTTCGCGACCGCCGAGGCGTCCGCGTGCGTCATCGGGCGCAAACCCGCTTCGAGCGGCGCCACCGCGACCATGTCAGCCGTCCCCCGCCCGGCCGAGCGCCAGCATCCGGTCCCAGAGCAGGCGCTTGCGTTCCCGGTCGGTGTGCAGCACCGCGAGCGGATCGGCGCGCAGGATGCGCCCCGCCGGCACGTCGTCGGGCAGCGGCGCCGCGCCGAACACCATCACGGCAGCCGCTGGATCGTCCGCCACGTCGCAAACCCGGACCGCCTGCAGTCCGGCCTTGCCGACGGCCAAGGTCAGTGCCATGTACATCTTGTTGATCACGGGATCCCGCAACTCCGCCGGGTCCGGTTGCAGCGCAAGCCGGCGGATCGAAGTGTTCGCCGGTTCCGCGGCGGGAATTGAAGCGGGCTCCGGCGATGCTGCGCGGGTTGTCGCTTGCGGCACTTCCGTCACTTCGTCCGTAGCCGCGGCACGCCCCCGCAGTCGCAGCGGCTCGACATCGAGCGCGCGCAAGCGACGCTCGCGCGGTCCCGGGTCGGTCACCGGTCCGTTCACGGGTGCGGTTCCTGCGGCGGCGGATGCCGCCGCGCCGCCCGCAGGCGCCGACGCGATGCCCGGCTGCGCAGTCCCCAGAGCGTAATCACGATTCCCGACAGCGCGTACACCACCGTCAACGCCAGCAGCACCATCGCCGTGTTCAGCGCCAGCGCCACGATGATCAGTACTGCGACGATGATCCAGACGAACGGGACCCGGTCGCCGACCGGCCAGGTCTTGAAGCTGAAGTAGCGGACCCGGCTGACCATCAGCAGGCCTGCGATCACGATCAGGAAAGGCGTGAAAAAGCACAGCCACTGCCCTTCGATGCCGAGGTTTTCCATGGCCCAGACGAAGGACATGCAAAGGCCTGCGGCGGCGGGGCTGGCCAGTCCCTGGAAATAGCGTTTGTCCGCAACGCCGACTTGCGTGTTGAAACGTGCCAGCCGCAGTGCGGCGCATGCCGCGTACAGGAACGCCGCGCACCAGCCCAGCTTGCTCCATACCGGACCGTAGTCGCGCAGGTACTGCAGCGACCACGAATACATCACCAGCGATGGCGCCAACCCGAAGCTCACGAGGTCGGACAGCGAGTCGTACTGGACGCCGAACTCACTTTGGGTGCCGGTCAGCCGGGCCACGCGGCCATCCATGCCATCCAGCAGCGCGGCCACGAACACCGCGATCGCGGCGTGCTGGAAGTATCCGAGGAAAGCGGCCACGATCGCGTAGAAGCCCGCGAACATCGCGCCGGTCGTGAACAGGTTCGGCAGCAGGTAAATGCCCCGGCGCACGGGTTTTCGGGGAAGCGGATCTGTCATGCGGAAGCGGCTCCTGACCTCGAATCCAGTGTAACCCAGCCATCCGGACCGCGTGGCGCAAACGTGACGCCCTTACGGTTGCAAGCGGGCCGCTGTGGCATACTCGCCGCCACCGTCCAGCCGCCCCGGGGGCTCGCCATGCAACCGCGCACCGTGTTCGCCGCATTGGCCATCGGCCTTTCGATCGCCTGCATCGCGGGGTTTGCCAGCGCCCAGCAGGTCTACAAGTGGAAGGACTCGACCGGTGTCGTGCATTTTTCGCAGACACCCCCGACCAACGGCGCGCATTACACGAAAATGAAGCTGGCCGGCGGGCCCGAGGTGTCGTCGAGGTCCCCGGCCCCGACTGCGAACACCAGCGCAGCCCAGGAGGCTGGCCGGGACACTCCTGCCCCGAGGCAACCCGCTGCCGGACCAGCCACCGAAGCTGACACGCCATCCAACCGCGCGAAGCTCTGCAAGCAATTGGGTTCGAATGTTTCGCTGCTGCAAGCCAAGACCCCGGTCGTGGTCACGGGCAGCGACGGCAAGCCGCAGGTGATGAGCGGCGACGCACGCGAACAGCAGCTCGCGACCACGCGGGCGCAGCAGGCGCAATACTGCTCGTCGGGCGGCTGAGCCTGCGTTTGTAGGTTGGGTTGACCCCCGGCCTTATCGGGGGGAAGCCCAACGGCACCCGATGCCGGGCTTTGCATACGCCCAGCCTACTTTCTGTCGCAGCGGGCGGTCGCCGGCATGGCCGGCTCCTACATGCGCTTCTCACGCCATGGCCAGCGACGGGCGGGTTGCGGATCCCGGACACCGTCCGGGGAAGCCCAACGGCACTCCGATGCCGCGCTTCGCGCATGCCCAGCCGTGCAAACGACGCAAATCTCCACCGCGCAAGGGGCACCATTACAATCCGCCGTTTCCCTCGGCAATGGCCACCGATGCGCCTCTCCAGATTCCATATCGCGACGACCCGCGAGGACCCCGCCGACGCCGAGATCGCGAGCCACCGCCTGATGCTGCGTGCAGGCATGATCCGCAAGCTGGCATCGGGCATCTACACGTGGTCGCCGCTCGGCCTGCGCGTCCTGCGCAGGGTCGAGACGGTCGTGCGCGAGGAAATGCGCAACGCCGGCGCGATCGAAATGCTGATGCCGTCGGTGCAGCCGCGCGAACTGTGGGACGAATCCGGGCGCTGGAACAAGTACGGCCCGGCACTCCTGAAATTCCGCGATCGGCGGGAGCAGGAATTCTGTTACGGCCCAACCCACGAGGAAGTGATCTGCGAATTTGCGCGCAACGAATTGCGCAGCTACCGGCAACTGCCGGTCACGTTTTTCCAGGTCCAGACCAAGTTCCGCGATGAAATCCGCCCACGATTCGGCGTGATGCGCTCGCGCGAATTCATCATGAAGGACGCGTATTCGTTCCACCTCGACCAGTCCTCGATGGACGCGACCTACCGGACGATGTACGACGCCTACGGGCGCATCTTCACGCGGCTGGGCCTGAAGTTTCGCG
>JBOHYO010000303.1:0-3277 GCA_050737935.1 Rhodanobacteraceae bacterium | reverse complement strand
CTCGCGGCGTGTCGACTCTGTTGCGCTTGTGCGATCAGCTTCTCGACGCGGGCATGCTGCTGGTTGTAGCCGACCACCGCATTGTCCACGTCCTCGATGGCTTCAAGCACGGTGCGCTGATAATTCGCCTCGGCTTCATCGGCGCGTGCCTCGGCGACGTGCAGGCCCGCGCGCACGCGCTGCACGTCGAGGCCATCCCAGGTGATGCTCGGCATCAGCGACCACGTCCGCGTGGACGGGCTTCCAAAATTGTTGCTGCGCCCCGACAAAAATCCCAGAAAACCGCCCAACGAAATATGCGGGAAGAAATCCGCCTTGGCCACGCCGATGCGCGCGGTAGCCGCGGCGTATTCGCGCTCGGCGATGCGCACGTCGGGGCGCCGCGCCAACACATCGCCCGCCGCACCGACCGGCAACACCGCGTCAATGGGTTTGAATGTCTGCGGTGAGACGTCGATATCGAGCGCGCCGGGCTGTTCGCCCACCAGCACGGCAAGCCGGTACTCGCCGGCACGCCGCTGCATCTCCAGCAGCGGCAGTTGCGCCTCCACCGAACTCAATTGCGCGCTGGCGCTGGCCACGTCCTGCTCGGACGCCGTGCCGATATCGGCACGCGTGCGGATCAACGCAAGCGTGTCACGCAGGTTGGCGATATTGCGCCTGGCAATCGCTTCGCGCTGCTGGGTACCGCGCAGCGCGAAATAGTTGCGTGCGACTTCGGCGAACAGGCTCACCTGCGCGCCTTGCAGCTCGGCCTCGCTGGCTCCCAGATCGGCGTGCGCCGCTTCCACGGAACGCCGCACGCCGCCGAACAGATCCAGCTCCCAAGTGGCGTCAAAACCGGTCTGATAGGTGCTGGTGATGCTGCGCTGGGTGCCGAACCCGGGCTGCTGCTGGTCGCTGCGGGTGTAGCTGGCGCCGGCGTCGACGTCCGGCCACTGCTGCGACTTCGCGCCGCCCAGTTGCGCCCGCGACTCACGCAGCCGCGCCAGCGCGATGCGCAGATCGAGATTGCCGGCGGCGGCGCGTTGAATCAGCGCATCCAGCGTCGGGTCGCCAAACTGCTTCCACCAGGCAGCCTGGAATTGTGCGTTGTTTTCACGCGTCGCATCCACGCCCTGCAGCTTCGGCACAGGCGGTGTCGGCTTGTGGTAGTCCGGCCCCACCGTGACGCAACCGGCTAGCGCGAACGCAGCAATCAGCGCAGCAGTTCGAAAAGGCAAAGTCATTTCATTCTCCTTCCAGCGCTGGCCGTTCTTCGGCCCGCGCGCGCTTGCGCGCTTCCCGGCGTTCCACCAGGGCGCGAATCAGCACATAGAACAGCGGGGTGTAGGCGAGGCCGAACAGGGTCACGCCTAGCATGCCCGAGAACACCGCAACGCCCATCGCGTGGCGCATCTCCGCGCCGGCGCCGTGCGACATGACCAGTGGCACCACGCCCATGATGAACGCGATCGAGGTCATCAGGATCGGACGCAACCGCAGGCGCGCCGCTTCCAATACCGCCTCGTGGCGGGGGATGCCCTCGAGCTGGCGTTCGCGCGCGAACTCCACGATCAGGATCGCGTTCTTGCACGCCAGCCCCACCAGCACGATCAGGCCGATCTGGGTGAAGATGTTGTTGTCGCCACCCGACAGCCATACGCCGGCAATCGCCGACAGCAACACCATCGGCACGATCAGGATCACCGCCAGCGGCAGCGACCAACTTTCGTACAACGAGGACAACACCAGAAACACCAGCAACACGCACAAGGGAAAGACCAGCACCGCGGTGTTGCCGGCGAGAATCTGCTGGTAGGTCAAATCGGTCCATTCGAAGCTGATGCCGTTCGGCAGCACTTGCGCGGCCAGCGTGGCCATCGCCGCCTGTGCCTGACCCGAGCTGTAGCCCGCGCCCGGACCGCCGTTGATCTCGGCGGTCGGATAACCGTTGTAGTGCATCACCCGGTCCGGTCCCGCGCCCCGCTTGACCGTGACGAACGAGCCCAGCGGCACCATGTGGCCCTGGGCATTGCGGGTCTTCAACTGGCCGATGTCCGCAAGATCGTGGCGGAATGCCGGCTCGGCCGACACATTGACTTGATAGGTGCGGCCGAAACGATTGAAGTCGTTGACGTACAGCGAGCCAAGGTAGGCTTGCATGGTCTGGTATGCGTCGCCGAGATCCACGCCTTCGGCTTTGGCCTGCTCGCGGTTCACGTCCACGTCCACCTGCGGCACGCTGACCTGGAAACTGGAGAACAGGCCGGCCAGCGCGGGCTCCTTCTGGCTGGCCGCGATCAGGTTCTGCGTCTGCTTGTACAACTCGTTGAAACCGAGCTGGCCGCGATCCTCGATCTGCATGCGGAAACCGCCGATCTGTCCCAGCCCCATCACCGGCGGCGGCGGGAACACCGCGATGTAGGCGTCCTGGATCGATCCGAACTTCGCGTTCAGCGCTCCGGCGATCGCACCGGCCGAAAGGCTCGCGTCACGGCGATCCTCGAACGGCTTCAGCGTGACGAACACGATGCCCGCGTTGGACGAATTGGTGAAGCCATTGATCGACAGGCCCGGGAACGCCACCGCGTTCAGCACGCCCGGCTGCTTCATCGCGATGGACGACATGCGCTGGATCACGCCCTCGGTACGATCCAGCGAAGCGGCATCGGGCAGTTGCGCGAACGCCACCAGGTATTGCTTGTCCTGCGTCGGCACGAAACCGGTGGGCACGTGCGTGAAGCCGAACGCAGCCAGCGCGATCAGGCCGGCGTATACGAACAGCGCGGCCGCGCCCTTGCCCTGCATGCGCTTCACGGTGCCGACGTAGCGCTCCGCGCCGCGATGGAAGAAGCGATTGAACGGGCGGAACAGCCAGCCGAAGGCGCGGTCGATGCCGCGCGTCAGGCGATCCTTCTTTGCATCGTGCGGCCGCAACAGGATCGCCGCCAGCGCCGGGCTGAGGGTCAGCGAATTGAACGCCGAGATCACGGTGGAAATCGCGATCGTCAGCGCGAACTGGCGGTAGAACTCGCCGGTCAGGCCGCTGATGAAAGCCGTCGGGATGAATACCGCGCATAGCACCAGCGCGGTCGCCACGATCGGTCCGGTGACCTCGTGCATCGCCTTGCGCGTGGCTTCCTTCGGCGATTGTCCGAGCTCGATGTGGCGCTCAACGTTCTCCACCACCACGATCGCATCGTCCACCACGATGCCGATCGCCAGCACCAGGCCGAACAGCGACAAATTATTCAAGGAAAAGCCAAACGCGACCAGCACGGCGAAGGTGCCGATG
>JBOHYO010000302.1:0-3870 GCA_050737935.1 Rhodanobacteraceae bacterium | reverse complement strand
GTCCACGCTTCGCCACCTTCTGCCAGCAATTGCTAGATTGCAGCCAGCGAAGCTCGTTCCAGCGGGCGCTCGTCGATGCGATCGAGCGGTGCTTGCCGCAACGCATCGCGTGGGAAGATCGTGACGTCGACCGGTACTCCGTCGGCCTCGAACAACAAAACCGGGAATTCGCCGCTGCGGGCTCGGTCCAGGCGCACGGTGCGGGCACGCGTCTCGAACGCGATGCCGTGATCGTGCAGGAACCTGGCCACCGCCTCCGGTGTGTCGTCGAACACGTGCAGACTCACTGGCGAATGGACGTCCGCGGTACCTTCCAGCACCGGCCCCACGAGGCGCGGTTCGAAGCGGGCCAGGAAGCGCATGGCATCGCGTGCGGTTTCCAACCGGAACTGCTGCGCGCGCGGTTGCTCGTCGCCGCGAAACAGGCGCTGGTGCTCGCGCAGCGCATCTTCGATCTCGCGGTTGCGCGGCAGGAAACCCTCGTCGTGGACGCCAATCCGCTGCGCGGCCTTGCGCTTGGCCATCCGGTAATCCCGGATGCCTTGCTCGCTGATCAGGCGCGCGGCCTCCAGTGCGATGCGGCGGCGCAACTGATGGGCCCGGCCCTCGGCGTGGATCCGATGGAACTCGGCGGTCTTGTGCATCGTGGGCGCCCCTGTTGCCGCGTTGGATCCAGTGTCGCAAAAAGCGGGGGAGAAATGCAAAGGCTAGGACCAGGGACCGGCGCTGGAGTGCTTCACGCGAAGCAGATGTTGTGAAAAGTCAGGCCATGGATGGCCGTTCTGGTCTCCATGGTCTCAAGCCACCGCCGTTGATCAGCCGTTTGAACGAAGCAGCGATCAGGGAAGATCGTTAAAAAATGTCATACGCGGGAGCCTTGTTCTGCTGCGCCTTGGCCTGCGCGCGCAGCCGGTCGAGGTTCTCGACACGGAATATTTCGCTCATGGTGTTGGTATCGCCGGGCGGGGCGGGAAGCCCGGTGCTGCGGTCGATGGTCGCGGTCACGATTCCGGGCGGCATCGGGAGGGAACTCTCAGGCTTGCCGTCGAGCGCCGGCCCCATGAAGGCCATCCAGATCGGCAGCGCGGTCTTGGCGCCGAACTCGCCGTGGCCGAGTGAGCGGTAATCGTCGAAGCCCACCCATACCGTCGCGACCAGGCCGCCGTTGAATCCGCAGAACCAGCCGTCGTGGTGGTCGTTGGTCGAACCGGTCTTGCCTGCGAGGTCGCTGCGCCCGAGCTGTTTGACCGCGAAGCCGGTGCCGTGGTCGATCACGCTGTGCAACAACGAGACCGTCAGGAAGTCGTTGCGCGGATCGATCACACGCGGCGCGAGCAGTGGCCCGCTTGATTCGCGCGTGGCGAGCGCATTGGCGGTATCGCCGAGGGCACCGGGGTCGCCGGCGGCGGCGGCAGGCTGGGCGGGCGCGGCAGTGGTCTTGCCCTCGTCCAGTAGCCGGGCCTCGCAGTTCCGGCAGGCGCGAACGGGATCGGCCTTGTAGATGGCCTTGCCGTTGCGGTTGTCGATTTCGGCGATGTAATAGGGATCGACCAGGAATCCGCCATTGGCGAACACCGCATACGCGCGCGCCATCGCCATCGGCGAAACCGATGCGGTGCCGAGCGCCATCGACAGGTTCGCCGGGATGGCGTCGAGCGGGAATCCGAAGCGGGAGGCGTACTCGCGCACGTAGCGCACGCCGACCGCGTCCAGCAGCCGGATCGCGACGAGGTTCACCGATTGCGCGAGGGCTTCGCGCAGGCGCATCGGCCCCCGGAACTTGTTGTCGTCGTTTTGGGGCGTCCACAGCCCGCCGGGCTTCGAGGGGTCCGGTAGCGCGATCGGCGCATCGTTGATGATCGAGGCGGGCGTATAGCCGCGGCTGAAGGCGGCCGAGTAGATGAAGGGCTTGAAGCTGGACCCTGGCTGGCGCTGCGTCTGGGTCGCGCGATTGAACTTGCTCGTCCGGAAGTTGAAGCCGCCGACCAGAGCCTGGACGGCGCCATCGTCGGGCGAGAGTACGACCATGGCCGCCTGCGCTGCGGGCACCTGTTCGAGCTGCCAGTGGTGGGCGCCGGCGGCGTCCTTTGGAGCCGGCGCCTTGTCGCCGGTCGTCTTCGCCGGCCCGGTGCCGGCAGGCGGATCGTCGGCCTGAACGTTCCCCCGGACGCGGACGATGTCGCCGGGCTTGAGGATCGACGAGGCGCCCTTGTCACCGGTCTTCGCCCTGCGCGCGTAGCCGAACGCCCACTTCATGTCGGCCGCGGACAGCGAGACGGTGCCGATGCCCTGCACGTAGGCGGTCGCGGCCTTGGCGTCGCTCGCGGTGATGATCGCGGGCAAAAGCTCGCTCAGGTCGCCATAGTCGGACAGCGCGTTCTCGAGCGCCGCCGGGGTCGCCGGTTGTGGCAAGGCGACGTGTGCTTCGGGGCCGCGGTAGCCGTGTCGATGGTCGTACTCTTCGAGGCGGCTGCGCAGGGCGTGGTTGGCCAGCGCCTGCAGCCGGCTGTCGACGGTCGTGCGGATCACATAGCCGTCCGTCATGGCCTGGTTGCCGAGCTTCTGCATCGCCTGCCGGCGGACCATTTCGGCGAGGTAGGGCGCATCGACCTGGGCCGGCGGTTCGTGTGGCGAGGCGTCGTCCGGGGCGGCGATGGCCTGCTCGTACTGTGCGCGTTCGATGAACCCGTGCGAGAGCATCTGCCCCAGCACCCAGTTGCGCCGCGCCACAAGACGGTCCTTGTGGTCGATCGGGTTCACCAGCGATGGCAACTGGAAGCTCGAAGCGATCGCCGCACATTCGGCGAGCGTCAACTGGTCGATCTTCTTGCCGTAGTAGTACTGTGCGGCCGCGGCCACACCGTAGGCCCGGTGTCCGAGGAACATCTTGTTGAGGTAGAGCTGCAGGATCTGGTCCTTGCTCAGCTCGTTCTCGATGCGGAACGAGGTGAGGATTTCGGTGATCTTGCGGGTATAGGTCTTCTGCGGGCTCAGGAAGAAGTTGCGGGCGACCTGCTGGGTGATGGTCGAGCCGCCTTGGACTTTTTCACCCCGGTGCAAGACGACCTCGACGGCGGCGCGGAAGGTCGAGGTGACGTCGATGCCGGAATGGTGGTAGAAGTCGGCATCCTCGGCCGCCAATACCGCGTTCCGGAGCTTGTCCGGCACGTTCCGGATATCGATTGGCATGCGCCGCGTCTCGCCGAACTCCGCGATCAGCTTGCCGTCCGCGGAGAGGACCCGCAGCGGCACCTGCATCTGCACGTCCTTGAGCGAGGCCACCGACGGCACCCGCGGCTCGATCAGCCAGTAGGCGATGCCGCCTGCGGCAAGGCCCAGCACCACCAGGCACGCGATGCCGATCAGTGCGACCAGCGCCAGTCGTTTCAGGATTCTCATGCGCTTTCCGGTTGGAGCGTGGCCGACGCGTTTCGCGAGGTACGGCCGGTGTTGCGTGGAATGTCGGCACGAGGTTCTGCCCGTGCGGAGCGGACACGAAAGTATAGAGGCTCAGGCAATGCCCGGGTTCCGTGCCGGTCACATCGCGACACGCGCGCAGCGGCGGCGATCAATGGCTGCTGCGACCGTGTGCGTGGCGCGGCGGGCACGCCGCGTACGTGTGCATCGGCGCCTCGAGCTCCACTTGCGGGATGGCGCAGGTGCTTTTCGGGCGGTTGGCTGAAACTCCAGCGTCAGCCGAAAACAAGCTCGCGGATTTGTGACGCATGTCCGGCCAAAGCGGAGTTTGAAGGGCATCATCTCGACGTGAAAGCGACGCAACTTCATGGGCTTGTAAGCACTTCGCAAGGTTATTGATATTTCGTTAACTTTCGTATCTAATGCAGTCGCGCGCTGGCGAGAGCGCGAGCG
>JBOHYO010000301.1:0-9606 GCA_050737935.1 Rhodanobacteraceae bacterium | reverse complement strand
GAGAGCGCCTTGCGCGCGGCCCAGAGGGTCGCCGCCTCGGCGGCATCGCGGGCGCTGCGCAGCTCGACCAGTCCATCGCCGGATGCCGCATGCTCGATCGCCGCTTGCGCCGCATTCAGCGCATCAGGCTCGCCGTCGACCTCGATCAACAGCAGCGCATTGGCCGCGGCCGGCGCTTCGGCGCCGCGCTCGCGCACGAGCTGCAACGCGGCGGCATCCATGAATTCCAGCGCGCGCGGCGTGACCGGTTGCGCCATGATCCGCGCGACCGCGTCGGCGGCCGCCTGGATTCCGGTGTAGGCCGCGCGAAGCGTGCGCACGGCGGTGGGTTTGGGCGTCAGTTTCAGCGTCGCTTCGGTGATCAGTGCCAGCGTACCTTCCGAGCCGACGATGATGCGTGTCAGGTCATAACCCGTCGCGCCCTTGGTGGTGTGCGTGCCCGAGCGGAAGGACGTGCCGTTGCCTGCGACCGCGCGCAGCCCGAGGATGTTGTCGCGGCTGGCGCCGTACTTGACGGTGTGCGGACCACCGGCATTGCAGGCAAGGTTGCCGCCGATGGTGCAATAGGGCGCGGAGGTCGGATCGGGCGGCCAGAACAACCCATGCACGGCGAGCGCGGCCTGCAGGTCGGCGTTCAGCACGCCGGGTTCGACGACGGCGAGACGGTCACCCGGCTCGATCCGCACGATCCGGTCCATCCGCTCGAAGCTCGCGACTACGCCGCCCGCGAGCGGCACGGTGGCACCGGTGGTGTTGGTGCCGCGGCCGCGGGCGGTCAGCGCCACGCGATGCCGCCTGCAAGCCACCACCAGCGCGACGACTTGGTCGTGGCTGGGGGGGAATACCACCGCGTCGGGCAACGCCTCGCGGCGTGAATTGTCGTAGCCGTAGGCGGCGCGGGTGCCCGCGTCCAGGGCCAGCGCATCGGCGGGAAAAATCTCGCGGATCTCGTCGACGAACGCGGCGGGCAGATTCATCCGGCCAGTCTACGGCATCCGTCCCGCGCGCTCACTGACACGCATCAGAGCAGGCTGGGTGGGTACCCCGGCGCCTCAGATGTTTCCGAGCCCGGCGTCCAAAAGCCGGCCGGGTCGCCGGAGCGCGGCACGTGCCGACGTGCTGGTCGGCGATGGAGGGCACAAGCATGGCGCATCCGCAGGAAGCGTTCGACCCCAGCGAGGGGTGTTGGCTTACACACCCGCGCCGCGGGAGGTAGCATGCTGGCATGGTCCGCGAAAAGGGCGGGATCAAGGGCGGTAGAGAGGGGATACGGGGGAATGGTTCCTGGCGAAAGAGGGATGGGGGTTAAGAGTGCAAAGGGCCTGACCATCGCGGTCAGTATGGCGCTGCTTGTTACGTTGCTCGGCGGGTGCGGCCCGGAGCCGCCGGCGCCATCGCCAACTTCGACTTGGCAGCTCGGGAATTTCGGATGTGCTCCCATTATTTACCCAGAGGGATATATGAAAAATCAACCCGTGTTTGTAAATGAAAAAGTGGCCAAGGTGGGGAATGATTACAACGCAGAAATATTGTTAGATAGATTCAAACGCGACAAATGTGATTGGTCTCTTGTGGTCATGGGTATTCACTTTATGCATCAGGGCAATGTATATGCGACATATGGGTTTCGCCCCAGCGAGACAGCTATCCAAACTATTACATGCATGCCATCAATCACCGCTGGCTTTGGTGTTTGTGTCTCACGCAAACTAAATCCAAGAGAACAGCAGATAAAACATAAATTTCACGCCACCGTGGAGTACTTGCCGTGACACGGTCGACGGGTGATTTTGGAAATAAGGTGTCAGGGACAATTTGATGCCGGCTACAACGAAGCCTTGCATTGCGCGCGTTGTTCGATGGGCGGCGCGATCCTCGACCTCTGTGGTGCAAGGAGGGTGTTCGTCAGGCCGATGACGGTACGCATCTTTCGCACGCGAGGCGCCGCACGTGCGGAGTCTCTGTCGCGTGCAGTCGGCGATGGTGCAGCGCCGCTCAGTCCGTATATTCGAAGACCTGCACGACCTTGTTGACGCCGGCGACCTTGCGGGCGACGTTGACCACCGCGTCGGCTTCCCTGTGGCTGACCAGGCCCATCAGGTACACGTTGCCGTGGGCCGTGCTGATCTTGACCCGCCCCGGATCGAATCCGGGCAGATCAATGTGCAGCAGCGCGGTCTTGACGCGCGCCGTCAGCGACGCGTCCAGTGCCGAACGACCCACCGACTGCAGAGGCATCACGTCGATCAGGTTGACGACGCGTTGCACGCCCTGGTAACCCGTGACGTCGGCCTCGGCCCGTTGTTTCACCTCTTCCGTGCTGGCTTCGCCGATCAGTAGCAACACGCCGTTGTAGACGTTGCTGCCGATATGGGCGCGCCCGCCGAGTTCCGGATCGTTGTCCAGAGCATGCTGGGCCGTGATCTGGACGTTGCGGTCGTTGAGCACCCGGTTGAAGCCGCGGCGCGGGGTGAACACGCTGCATGCGGACAGCAGGCAACACAGGGCAATTGCGGTGGTCAGGACGATCGTCTTGCGCATGATTTTCTTCCAGGTCAGCAGATTTCGAATGCAGCGCGATGCCAGTCGTGCGTGGGCGCATCCGCATCACCGTCGAACGCTACCACATCGAACCTGCATGGCATCGCAGCGAACCGCGGGTGCGCCTGCAGGTAACCCTGCGCCGCGCGCGTGAGTTTCCCGCGCTTGGCCGGACCCACCGAAGCCGCGCCACCGCCGAAGCGGGGATCATGCCGATAGCGGACTTCGACGAAGACCAGGGTGTCGCCGTCGCGCATCACCAGGTCCAGTTCGCCGAAGCGGGTTCGCCAATTGCGTTCGACCAATGCCAGGCCCGCGCGTTCCAGGGCTTCCAGCGCGCGTTGTTCGAAGCGCGCCCCGACGCCGCCCGGCGTCATGGTCCGGTCGGAATGGCGGCCGCGGCGGGTTGCGGTTCGAGTCCGGCAGCAATCGGGCGCGCGACGCCACCCTGGAACTGCACCCAGATCGGCGTGCGCTGCACGTGCCCGAAGGCGTCCATCGTCAATTGGCCGGTGGCGCCCGGGACGTAGCTTCCCGGATGGGTGCGCAGCCAGCCCACGTACGGCATCAACGCGTAGGCGTCCATGCCGAATCCGAACAGACGCGCGGCCGGACCATCGGCGGTCGTCAACAACGAAGCCAGCGTGGCGTGGTCGGGCAAGCCGGCCTGTGCATCGAACAACCAGGGTTCGTCGCAGAACTGCACGCCGTCGAGATCGCCATTGGCGGTCGCGTCATCGGTGCCCGCGTACACCATGGAGGTCGCGAATACGGGCAGCGTCGAGCGCGCAAGCCTGAGTTGCGGCAGCAGCAGGCGCGCCTGCCCGGGCCGCAGCAAAGCCACGATGCCGGTCTGGGATCCCGACCCCGCGAGCGCAGCCGTGATCTGGTCGGCGAAATCCATGCTGCCCGGTTGCAGGACGATGTCGTTGGCGACCTGGCCACCGAGGCTCTCGAACTGGGTCTTGAACGCGTCGAAGGTGCGCGAGACGGTATCGTCGTTGCCGCGGAACACGATCGCGGCGTGCAGGCCCAGGGTGATCATCCGCGCGGCCAATTGCGCGCCTTCCGCCTCCGGCAGCAGGGCGAATTCGATGCTGCCGGCCGGGGTGGGGACGTTGCCCTGGGCATGGTTCAGCGCCAGCACCGGTACCGGCAGCGCCGACTGCGCGAATACCGCGCCGACCGCGCCGCGCGCGAGCGGTCCGATCACCAGTTCCGCGCCGTCGTTGACGGCCTGCAGGTAGGCGCTGACGGCGCCGTCCGGCGTTCCGCCGGTGTCATACACTTTCACCACCGGCCGCTGTTCGCGCGTGACCGGGGCGTGGAAATAGGCGGCGAAGAACCCGTCGCGCACGGCCGCCCCCGCCGTCGCCACCGGACCCGTCGCGGGCAGCAGCAGCGCGACCTTCGATGGCATCGCGTAGCCTTGCGGCGGCATCGAGGCTGCCGTCAGCGTCCCGACCGGCTGGTTCGGTCGCGGGATGGCCCGGGGCATCGCCTTGCCCGCCTGCCGGAGCGCCTGCCCGACGAACGGCTTGAGCGGATCGTTGCCGCCCAGCGACGCATACAGCGGGGTCAACCGGTCGCTGCCCATGCCCGCCAGGATCGAGACGACCTGCTGGTGGTTGCTGGCCTGCGCCGCGGGCGGCAGCAAGGCGTTGCGCTGCACCAGTGCGCGCGCCGCGGCGAGCCGGTCGCCGGTGGCAAGATCGGCACGGGCCTGGACGTCCAGCGCGTGCTGCTGGACCTCCGGCGGCAAGTCCGGCGGCAGGTTCGTCAATTGCTTCAGCGCGGCATCAGCCTGGCCGCCCTGCAGCGCGACCTCCGCGGACAGAACGCGATAGCGGGCGTCATCGGCGGGCGAGAGATCGTGGCGATCGACCCGTTGCAGGAGGGCCGCCGTCTGCCCGATTTGCCCGAGCGAACGATAGCTCGCTGCCGCGGCAAGCGTTGCGCGGGCGCGGATCGCGGGGTCGCTCTTGCCGACATCCAGGAAGGCACGGGCCGCGTCGCGGAAATTGCCCGATCGGTAGAGTTGCTGCGCATGCGCGTATTGCGACTGCGACTGCGGGCCGGGAGCCGGACCGGATGGACCGAGCGTGGCGCAACCGCCAATCAGCAGCAGGGCAGCAGCGAGCAAAACGGCGTATGCGAGGTTGTGGATCCTGTGCATCTGTTTCCATGCGCCCTTGGCGCGCCCTTTTTCGGCGATGATAACGGATCGTGCCGCAGCATCAGGATCCATTTCATGAACGCCCGCAAGCCGGGAACGCTTTGGGTCGTCGCAACGCCGATCGGGAACCTCGGTGACCTGTCGGATCGTGCGCGGGAAGTGCTGCGCGATGTCGCCGTGGTCGCTGCGGAAGACACGCGCCACACCCGGCCTTTGCTCAAGCACTTCGGGATTCCGACGCCGTTGACGGCGTTGCATGAGCACAACGAACGCGCCGCCGTGCCTGCACTACTCGCCAGACTGGAGGGCGGCGAGGATGCCGCGCTGGTCTCCGACGCCGGCACGCCGCTCATCAGCGATCCCGGGTTCCGGCTGGTGCGCGCAGCCCGCGAGGCCGGCCTGCAGGTGTCGCCGGTCCCCGGCGCCTGCGCCGCGATCGCCGCGCTCTCGGTGGCCGGGTTGCCGAGCGACCGTTTCGTGTTCGAGGGCTTTCTTCCGGCGAAATCCGCCGCGCGGCGCGCGCGCTTGCGCACGCTGGCCGGCGAGCCTCGCACGTTGGTGTTCTACGAATCCTCGCATCGCATTGACGGATGCTGCGCCGACCTCGTCGATGCATTCGGCGCGGAACGCGAGGCGGCTCTGCTGCGCGAAATCACGAAGTTGCATGAAACCCATCTCGGCTCGACGCTTGGCGAAATTGCCGTGCGGGTCGCGGACGATCCGGAACAGCGCATGGGGGAATTCGTGCTGGTGGTCGCAGGACGCGGTGAAGACGCCGATGCCAAGCTTGCCGAAGGACAGCGCGTCTACGCGCTGCTGCGCGCGGAACTCGCGCCCGCGCAGTCAGCCAAGCTCGCCGCGGCGATCAGCGGCGCGCCGCGCAAGGCGCTGTATGGGAGCGTTAAGGAGTAAAGTCGCTCGCTGCAAAGGGGAGAGCGCCTCCCGATTCTTTGCAGGCGGCGCAGCCCCGCCGACTTCACTCTTTGCAGCTCGCTGCGCAGCGGCGAGCGACTTCACATCTTTGCAGCTCGCTGCGCAAGCAGCAGGCGACTATACTCACACACGGAGTCGGCCGGACAGTCGCGTCGTCCTTGGGGACGCCGAGGAAAGTCCGGGCTCCACAGGGCAAGGTGCCAGGTAACGCCTGGGCGGCGCGAGCCGACGGAAAGTGCAACAGAGAGCAGACCGCCGATGGCCGTTCGCGATCACCGCAAGGTGACGCGGAGGGATCAGGCAAGGGTGAAACGGTGGGGCAAGAGCCCACCGCGAGTCGGGCAACCGACCGGCACGGCAAACCCCACCTGGAGCAAGACCAAATAGGGGAACCATGGCGTTGCCCGCGCCGTTCCCGGGTTGGTTGCTGGAGCCAGGCGGTGACGTCTGGCCTAGAGGAATGACTGTCACGCCGCAAGGCGCACAGGACCCGGCTTACAGGCCGACTCCACTTTTCGTGCGATCGTCCACGATCGCAGCACAACGCGATGCCCCCTGCTTGCATGGCGGTGGTTGCTCCATGCAGCGCCACGAGCGGCCATCCATGGCCTGACTTTCCACAACAGCCGCTTTGAGCGTGCGCTGTCGTGCCGCGAGCATTCGGGAGTTGTGTGTCCCCGGCACCCGGTCGGCCATCCATGGCCTGACCTCTCACAGCAGCTGCTTCGATTGCGTGTTGCAGGGCCGGCACGCGAAGGGTGCGCGTCGCAAGCGCCGAGAACGGCGATCCGCGGCTGACTTTTCGCGAAGATCTTCATGTCTGCCGAATGCCGTTGTTACCTCGAGGCATAAAGCAACGCCAGCGCAAGACGAGCGATTCCGCCGTTCTCGAATCTGCACCGTAGGGCGGAACCCGCGAAGCGGTTTCCGCCGGATTTGCCTCGCGGCGGAAGCGGTTGCGCCGATTCCGCCTACTGGCCAACGGCTGAATGCCGAAGTGCTTTTGGAGCACTTCGCGTCGTCTTGGCCGAATTACAGGGAACGGCGTTTCCGTGAAATCTTTTGGATTCAAAGGCCTTGCGCATGTAGCTCACAAGACACCTGAAACTTGGTCAGAATCTTGCCTTTCCCTTTGATCTACAAGCAAAAATTTCTTGACAGTCTCATCCCCTGCGACTAAGGTGGGGCCCACGTGTAATTTCGTGGGAATCTGTGGGAAATCCATCCGTATGTTTCAGGGCGAAACCGCGATCAGCGTGGACGAAAAAGGGCGGCTGGCGATTCCGACCGCCTACCGCGAGCCGATCGCGCGCGTCTGCAACAACCGGCTGGTTATCACCTACACCCCGTTCGAGCCGGGGTGCCTGTGGGTGTTTCCGCAGCCGGAATGGGAGCGCGTTCGCGACCAGGTCAACGCCTTGTCCAGTGTGAAACGCGTCCATCGCGACCTGCAACTGAAGCTCGTGGGCGCGGCCGCACAGATCGAACTCGATGGCGCCGCGCGGGTGTTGCTGTCGGCGAGCCAGCGTGCCGCGTCCGGCATCGAGAAGAAGGCGGTGCTGCTCGGCATGGGCAACAAGTTCGAGTTGTGGAGTGAACAAGCTCATCTCGCCAAGATCCACCAGACGATCGGCGAGGAGGAAGTCAGCGAGGAAATGGTGGGATTGAAGTTGTGAGGATCGCGTCCGGCGAACGGCGGGCAGCGCCGGCCAGGACGATGCGGGTGGCACATGCGCGCAAGCTGCGTGCGCGACGGATGGACGGGACGCGGGCAATGACGGGCAGCCACGGGCTCATGCACATCCCGGTGATGCGGGACGCGGTGCTGGCCGGACTCGCGGTGAAACCGAATGGGTGCTATCTCGATGGCACCTTCGGGCGTGGCGGCCACGCACGCGCGATCCTCGAACGGCTCGGTCCCTCGGGAAGCCTGCTGCTGATGGACCGCGATCCCGAAGCGGTCGCCTGCGCCGAGCGCGAATTCGGCGATGATTCCCGGGTCCGCATCCGGCACGCGAATTTCTCCGAACTCGGCGGGTGGGATGCCGCGCGCGCGGGCGTCGACGGCATCCTGCTGGACCTCGGGGTGTCTTCGCCGCAACTCGATGATGCGAGCCGCGGCTTCTCTTTCCAGTCCGACGCGCCGCTCGACATGCGCATGGATCCCACCACGGGTGAAAGTGCGGCGGAATTCCTCGCGCGCGCCGACGAGCGCGAGGTCGCCGATGTGTTGTTTCGCTTCGGCGAGGAACGCATGAGCCGCCGTATCGGCCGCGCGATCGTCGCCCGTCGCAATGAGGCGCCAATCGCCACCACCCGTGAGCTCGCCGAACTGGTCGAGCGCGCGCTGGGCCGGCGCGAACGCCACAAGCATCCAGCCACGCGGACGTTCCAGGCGCTGCGGCTGCACGTCAATGACGAGCTGGGTTCGCTGGAACGCGCATTGCCGGCAGCAGCGGCGGCGCTGAACCCCGGCGGCCGGCTCGTGGTGATCAGTTTCCATTCGCTGGAAGACCGGATCGTCAAGCAGTTCATCCGGGGGCCGCAGCCGAGGCCGGTGCGGCGCGGTTTGCCGCCGCCTCCGGCGGTCGCGGAGCCGCTACTGCGCACGGTCGGCCGCAAGCAGATGGCCGATGCCGCCGAGACGGGACGCAATCCGCGCGCGCGTTCGGCGGTCCTCAGGATCGCCGAAAAGCCGGCGGTGGAGGATCCCGCGTGAAGGCGGTCGGAGTCCTCGCGGTGGGTGTGCTGCTGCTGGCGGTGATCGCCAGTGGCATCGCGGTGGTCTGGGCACGCCACCAGGACCGCGCAGCGTTCGTCGAACTGTCGAAGCTTCAGAACCAGCGCGATGCATCGAACGTGGAATTCGGGCGCCTCGAACTCGAGCAGGCGACCTGGGCGAGTCCCTCGCGGATCGAGACGATCGCGCGCGGCCAGCTCGGCATGATCGGCCCGCCGCCCGCGAGCGTGGAGATGATCCACGAATGAAGCCGCGCCGCCCGCCCGAAACGATTGCGCGGCCCCCGCGCCGACGCCGCCCCGATCCGCGCAAGCGGCTCGCGCTGGTGGCCGGCGTGCTTGGGCTGGCTTCCGTCGGATTGATTGCGCGCGCGGTCGACCTGCAGGTGGTGCACCAGGCGTTCCTGCAACAGCAGGGTGACGCGCGCTTCCTGCGTGAGGTCGAGATCCCGGTATCGCGGGGCACCATCTACGACCGCAACGGCGCTCCGCTGGCAGTGTCCACGCCGATGCTCTCGCTCTGGGCCAATCCGGAGCAGGTGTTGCAGCACAGCGGGCGCATTCCCGAACTCGCCAAGGCGCTCGGGGTGAACGCCACCGACCTCGCCCGGAAGTTCGAGGAACGCAGCGATCGTGAGTTTGTCTACCTGCGCAGGCTGATGACGCCGGAGGACGCCCAGGCCGTATTGGCGCTGGACATCCCCGGCGTCAATGGCCAGCGTGAGTACAAGCGCTATTACCCCGACGGCGCTGCGACCGCGCACGTGCTCGGCTTCACCAACATCGACGATCGCGGTCAGGAAGGTCTGGAGCTTGCCTACGACGGCTGGCTGGCCGGCAAGCCGGGCGAAAAGCGCGTGATACGCGACCGTCTCGGCCGCGTGGTCGAGAACGTCGAGCAGATCCGTGCGCCGGTGCCGGGCCACGAGTTGATGCTCAGCATCGACAGTCGCATCCAGTACCTCGCGTATTCGGCGCTTTCCGAAGCCGTGCTGAAGCGCCATGCGGCGTCCGGTTCGATGGTGATCATGGATCCGCGCAATGGCGAGATCCTCGCGATGGTCAACGTCCCGTCGTACAACCCCAACGATCTGGACAGCAGCAACGCCGGGCAGCGCCGCAACCGCGCGGTCACCGACGTGACCGAGCCCGGCTCGACCATGAAGCCGTTCACCATCACCACCGCGCTGGAATCGGGCAAGTGGACACCGACCACG
>JBOHYO010000300.1:0-3765 GCA_050737935.1 Rhodanobacteraceae bacterium | reverse complement strand
TCGGCGAGCGCGTCGGCCTGGTCGTCGGTGAGGATGGGGGCGGCGCCTTCCCGCGCCCGCGGTGGAGCGCGGTCGGGTTCCGCGCATTCGACCAAGCCCGCCGCCGCCAGCCGCCGCGCTGCCGCGCGCCAGCCGGGCAGCAAGGTCTCGAGTTCGCTGGCCGCAAGGATCGCATCGCCCAGGGTTGCGAGCAGCGCGGCGGACCCGCCGCGCCGCGTGTCCGCATCCCGCGCTGCGATTCCGGCCGGCGTGGTCCGCCAGGCTTCCTCGGCAAAATCCGAGGGTGAACGCCCGCGGCGCAGCGCGAGCGGCAGCGCACCGAACAACACGTCGCCGATCGCGCCGCACCAGTAGTCTGCCGCGCGCCGCAGGTCGGCCAGAAGCTCCGGATCGAGCAACGGTGGTTCGTCCAGCACCGCGGTGATCGGCTTCAGGCGATCGTCGGCGACTTCCGCGCTTTGGCCGTATTCCACGACGATTCCGATCCGGCGCCCGCGGCCGAACGGCACCAGCACGCGGCAACCCGGTTGCGGCGCGAATTCCCCGGGCAGGTAATCGAACGTCTGCGGCAGCGGCACGGGCAACGCGACGCGCACGATCCCGCCCGGCGGGCCGGATTGCCGCAGATGGTTCATGACTTACGGGAGCTTGTTGTCATGCCAGGCAGGATTGTCTGGTAAGTCGGTGACACGTTGACGGTTTTTTGCTTATCCACAAACGTTGTGGATAACGTTGTGGAGGAATGGCGGGCAAGCCTCGCGCGGGCTCGTGGAATCGGACCGCGGCACGACTTGGCGAAATTTTCAGCAGCCGCAATTTACGCAAGAAAATCAAGTGAATACAATCTATCGCCCGCGACGAAAGGCGTTTTGACCGGCGTGCGGCGGGGACTGGGGTGCGTCGTTTGCGGCTGTGCACAACGGCTTGCGGAAGGCGACTTGCGCGCGCTGCCGGAGCCCCTGCCGGATGCCCCGCATCCCCTCGCCGAAACGCCCCAGCCCGCACGATCATGCGCCGGTCAGGCTGATCAATACGGCGAAAACGAAGCCGAATCCGATCAGGATCGAATAGCAGAGGCCGATCCAGCAATACTTGACCGTGGTCATGAACCAGCCTTGCCGGTACACGCGCTTCTGCATCAGGAACAGGTACACGAAAACCCACAGCCATGCGGCCACGTGCAGCAGCGTAAGCGGCAGTCCGAGCCAGGCCGCGTGCGGCACGAGCCAGCCGCGCAGCAGGTCGAGTACGACCAGCACCAGAATCGAAAGCATCACGAAGGCGTGGCTGTGCATCGCGACGATCAGGTGTTCCATGTACAGCCGCTTCTTGAAGATGAAGAAGATCTTCAGCAGCAGCGCGAACACCGGCAACAACACGAACAGCACGGTAGGCGCGGCCGAGAACATACCGAGCGTGAATTTGTGGCGGGCGGTTTGCTTGTCCGAAAAAGATCCCTCGTTCATGGCATGCAGCTGCTGTTGCGCGTTGCCGATCAGATCGTTGAGCCAGACGACGACGGCGTCGGGAGCCCATGCGACCTGCAGGGGCTTGCTGTCGCGGTTCCAGATGATCTTGTCGTTGATCGAGATGTTGCCATGCGAAAAGCCGCCGTTGTCCACCGACACGGGTGCCGGGGTCTGCTTCGGCGTCGGCACCACCGACACCGTCGGGTTCCCCGAGCCCGTCGAAATGGATATTGCCTTCGCCGGTACCTGCCCGTAGCCGGCGCGAATGGTCAACTGGATCGCGAAAAACGCGATGATCGCGAGGAAGAACACCAGTCGGAAGGGTGTGACATAGCGCGCGCGCTTGCCCTCGAAATAATCCAGCGTGAGCTTGCCCGGCCGCAGGTACAATGGACCAATGGTGCGGAACAGCCGTTCATCGATGTTGAGCAGGCTGTCGGCAGCATCGCTCAGAATGCTGCTGAAGTGCCGCACCATGCCGGTGGTCGGCTGACCGCAGGCGTAGCAATACTTGCCGTACAGCGGCGCGCCGCAGTTGTCGCAGGTTGCGCGCGGCTTCGCGTCCGGTGCGTGAGGCGGCAGCATCGTGCCCGGTGCCGGCGGCGCTGACGGTGTGGAAATTTCCGGTTGCATCGGGTCGTCCCGCAATGTCCTTGATTCTAGTATGGAGCCACTGATTGGCTCCTGCGCAGGTGTCACCCTTCACGTGTGTTCGCAAATCGAGGCGCATCGGTGCCGGCAGGCTGGACGCCTGACAAGCCGGTGCAACGAAGAGTTGCGGACACACGTGAAGGGCCCAACATATTGATCGAAAAAGAATGGGTGACGACCAGAAAGCCCGCATGCCGCACCGCGCGGTTTGTCCAGGCGGCCAGCCTGCACGGCACCGCGCAGCGCGCCCTGCGAACTTTCTGGGCGCCACGCCGCCTACGCAGGAGCCAATCAGTGGCTCCTTAGATCGCGCGCATTTCGCGCGCGAGATCCGCGCGACGGTGAAGCTTGCGCTGCCGCTGATCGCCGGCCAGTTGTCGGCGGTCGGGATGAGCGCGGTGGACGTTGCGCTGGCCGGACATTACAACGCCCACACACTGGCCGCGGTCGCGATCGGCGCCAATGTGTGGGTGCTGGGACTGGTGAGCGCGGTCGGGGTGATGATGGCGCTCTCGCCTTCGGTCGCGCATCTCGATGGCGCGAACCGGCATCGCGAAATCGGACCGTTGTTCCGGCAGGCGCTGTGGCTGGCGGCGGGCCTGTCGCTGCTGCTCTGGTTCGGCGTCCGCCACGCTGGGCCGCTGTTGAACTTGATCGGGGTCGATCCGGCCCTGACCAACGACGTGCAGGCGTTCCTGCACGCCCTCAGTTGGGGCGCGCCCGGCCTGTGCGGCTATTTCGCCCTGCGCGGCTTGTGCGAGGGCTCGAGTTGGACGAGGCCCACCATGTTGTTCGGGCTGTTCGGCTTGGGGGTTCTGGTTCCGCTGGACTGGATCCTCATCTACGGAAAGTTCGGGCTGCCGGCGCTGGGCGCGCGCGGCGCCGGCATTGCCAATGCGCTGGCGCTGTGGCTGCAGTTGCTGGCATTCGCGGCGTACCTGAAATACGGCAAGCGTTTCCGGAACCTCGACCTGTTCGCGCGGATGGAACGGCCCGACTGGCAGGCGATCCGGCAGCTCCTGTGGATCGGCGTGCCAATGGCCGTGACGCTGCTGATGGAGGCCGGCTTGTTCGTGATCTCGGCGCTGCTGATCAGCCGGCTCGGCACCGTTGCGATCGATGGCCACCAGATCGCGATCAACGTTTCCTCGGTGACCTTCATGGTGCCGCTGGGCCTCGCGCTGGCGGTGACGGTGCGGGTGGGCAACGCCGCCGGGCGTGGCGACGCGCGGGCGGTGCGCTATGCGGGATTCACCGGGATCGCGCTGACGCTGGTCACCCAGGCCGTTTCGGCAACGCTGATGCTTGCGCTCCCGCATGCGATCGCGCACATCTACTCGGACGATGGGCGCGTCATCGCGCTGGCCGCGCAACTGCTGATCCTGGCCGGCATCTTCCAGTTCTCCGACGGCATCCAGGTGGTTTCGAACGCTGCGTTGCGGGGCCTGAAGGACACCCGGGTGCCGATGCTGATCACCGTTTTCGCCTACTGGATCGTCGGCATGCCGATCGGTGCGTGGCTGGCGTTCGGCGCAGGCCACGGCGTGCGCGGAATGTGGATGGGTCTGATCGCCGGCCTGACCGCCGCGGCGGTACTGCTGTTTGCGCGCTGGGCAACCGAGACCCGCGGCGACGGCTGGCGGCG
>JBOHYO010000299.1:0-2217 GCA_050737935.1 Rhodanobacteraceae bacterium | reverse complement strand
AGATCTGCCTGCCCAGCACCTCTTCGGGCGCATAGCCGAAGATGCGCTGGAAGCTCGCGTTGACGAACAGTAGGCGCCCCTCCGGGTCGACGACGCACACCGCATCGGGCATGAGGTCGAGCACCTCGGCGAGCGGGGGAAGGGTTGGAAGCATCGTTTCGGTTCAGCGTGGTTCTTCGAACCCTTGCAGAAATGATGCCAACACCGTCCCACCGTGAATGGGTATCAGGGGACGCTTGCCGGCATGGCAACCGGTCGCGCTGCGCCGCTGCACGCCGTGCCGCGAAATATCGGGAAGATCGAATCCTCCCTTGCCCCTTCACCGTGCCGGAAATTGTTCCTGAGACCCTTTCCCTCCAAAGCGCTTCCGGGCCGCGATCGAAGCTCAGCTCGGCCGGCCCGGAAAACACGAGGCCAACGCAGAAAGGGCAACCTGCCCGTTGTTTGCGGTGCGGCGCGGAAGGCCAAGGCGCGCTCGATGACCCGGTTCCAATGAATTACCTCCGTCCCCTTTTTGTCGGACAGCTCTCCCCAGCGTCAGCGCGACGCCAGCGTCTTCATGTCGGACCACTCGTGGATGTGCACGCCCGTCGCCCCCCCATTCGCGGAACGCACCATCGCGCGCGCGACATTCGCACCGGTGATGCCGCGATATTTGCGCGCGCTGCCGACCAGCAGCCAGTCGATCGCCGGCCACACCGCGATGATGAACCTCTCGCGCGGCCGGCTCTCTTCGCGCTGCCCCAGCAACTGCGATGGCCGAAAGATGTGCGTGCGCGCGATGCCGAGCGCGATCACGTCGTGCTCGGTCTCGCCCTTCGTGCGCAGGTAGAACACCGACGAGTCCGCGCTCGCGCCGACGGCCGAGACCAGGAATACGCCCGTCGCGCCGCGCGACTGGGCGACGGCGGCGGCACGGACCGGATAGTCGTGGTCGATGCGGTAGTACGCGGCCTCGTCGGGCACCTTGGCCTTCGTCGTGCCGAGGGCGATGAAGACGTCGTCAGCCTCGATCCGATCGGCCAGCGCAGGCAGCGAGTCGAGGTCGCCCACGAGCGTTACGAGTTTCGCATGCACCAGACCCGGGTCACGCCGGACAACGATGGTGACATGGTCGTACCGGGGGCTCGCGATCAGCATGGGCAACAGTTGCGAGCCAATGAACCCGGTGGCTCCGAAAACGATGGCTTTCTTCATGGCGTCTGCGCGCGGTGCGCTCATCGGCGCTGCAAAAGCTGGATTCCGGACCCGACCTGCGATGAAGCCGCAGGCCGCCCCGGAATGACGAGGGTGGGGAAGCTCGGCCGAGCCTCCGCGCCAATCAGGAGACTAATTGATTACGCCGTCCCCTGTTTCGGCATAATTGCTTCCCCCATTCTCTCTCAGAGCCATGGCTTCCCTGAACGACTTCGATGCAGGCAAAGAGTGGCTCCGTCCCTCGCCACAGCTCTGGCGCATGCGGCGCGTCCAGGGTGGCATCGTTGCGGCCATCGCGATCGCCGCGGCGGGAGTGGTGGTTGGCCTCTACACCACGTGGTGGTTGGGACTCGCTGCTGCGGTCGTCGTTTTCTGCATCGCGCTGTTCGCACTGCGCGCACTGCGTCGCCGGGTGCATTCGTGGCAGTACATTGAACGTGACGATGACCTCATGGTCGAGCGTGGCGTGCTGGTACGGCGCCTTTCGGTCGTGCCCTATGGGCGCATGCAGTTCGTGGATGTCGTTGCCGGACCGTTCGAGCGCTATTTCGGTCTCAGTACGCTCCACATGCATACGGCGGCGGCCGCGAGCGATGCCGTCATCCCAGGGTTGAGCCGCGAGGAAGCGCAGCGCCTGCGCGATGCGCTGAGCAGGCTCGGCGAGGCGCGCGCGGCAGGTCTATGAGTGCACGGAGCGTCCCGGCGGTCGACGGCGATCCACACGCGACCACGCCTTGGCAGCGCCTGCACCCCCTTTCGCCGGTCGTACGCGCCGGCCGACACCTCATTTCCGTCGCGGTCATCATTCTCGCGGGCCTCGTCCAAAGCCAACATGCCCATCGCGACCATCGCTGGGATCTCATCGCCGTTGGCGTCGGGCTTGTCCTTGGCATTGTCACGTGGCTCATTACGCGTTGGCGTCTGGTGGATGGTGTCCTGCAAATCGAACGCGGGCTCATCAATCGCAGTTCCAGTCGTTACCCGTTGAGCCGGGTGCAGGCGATTGACATAGCACAGAGC
>JBOHYO010000298.1:0-3582 GCA_050737935.1 Rhodanobacteraceae bacterium | reverse complement strand
CTTCTACGACAGCTTGTGTAGGAGCGGCCCATGGCCGCGATGCCATCATGTTGGCGCTCGTTGCGTCCGTTCGCACGCCGTCTTCTACGACGGCTTGTGCAGGAGCGGCCCATGGCCGCGATGCCATCACGTTGGCGCTCGTTGCGTCCGTTCGCACGCCGTCTTCTACGACAGCTTGTGTAGGAGCGGCCCATGGCCGCGATGCTGTCATGGTGGCGTTCGTTGCGTCCCGTTCGCGCGTCGTCTTGTTTCGAGGAAAAGGAGGGTAGTCATGAACATCAAGATTCGCCTGTTGTCCGCCTCCATGGCGACGGTGGTGGCGTTGCCGGTTTTGGCCGCCGCGCCGCCGTCAACGATCAAGTATCCGGTCGCGCACAAGGCCCAGACCGTCGATACGTATTTCGGCACCAAGGTGCAGGCGCCCTACCAGTGGATGGAAAACCTCACCGACCCGCAGTTGCACAAGTGGGTGGACGCCGAAAACAAGATCACCGATGACTACTTGGCGAAGATCCCGGTGCGCGGGTGGATCGACCATCGGCTGACCGAACTGTGGAATTACGCGAAGGAGGGCACGCCCGACCAGTTGAAGAACGGCATGCTGTTCTTCCGCCGCAACGAGGGCCTGCAGAACCAGAGCGTGGTGTACGTGCAGGATTCACCGACCGCGAAACCGCGGGTGTTGATTGACCCCAACAAGCTGTCGCCGGACGGCTCCACCGCGCTGGTGTTCGGGGTGCCAGCGCCGCGCGGCAAGTACTACGCCTACGCCTTGTCACAAGGCGGTTCGGACTGGGAGACGATCCGCGTGCTCGACGTCAAGTCCGGTGCGAAGCTCTCCGACACGGTCCAATGGGTGAAATTCTCGGGCATCGCGTGGACCCACGACGGCAAGGGCTTCTTCTACTCGCGTTTCCCGACGCCGCCGAGCAACGAGGAATCGCAGATCAACCAGAAGGTCGAGAACCAGAAGCTCTACTACCACAAGCTCGGTACGCCGCAGTCCGACGACAAGCTGGTGTACTCGATGCCCAAGCACCCGGAGTGGGGCGTCGGGGCATCGGTCAGCGAGGATGGCCGCTACCTGGTGCTGTACGTCTTCAACGGCACCTCCACGAAGAATCGCCTTTACTACGCCGACCTCGGCAACCCTGCGCATCCGAACTTCGGTGCCAAGGTGCAGCCGCTCTATACCAAGGGCGACGCCGGGTATTCGCCCATCGGCAACATCGGCGACACGCTGTATCTCCAGACCACGCTCGATGCCCCCAAGGGGCGGATCGTCGCGACAAAGTTTGATGACCCCGATCCCGCGCATTGGCGGGTGGTGGTACCGGAGGCCGAAGGCGTCTTGGCCGACGCGACGCTCGCGGACGGGCGCATCCTCGCCGATTACTCGGATGTCGCGAAAAGCAGGCTGGAGCTGTTTGACACGTCCGGCAAGCGCCTGGACACGCTGTCGCTGCCGACACTCGGTAGCGTGCGCGGCGTTTCGGCCCGCAACGATTCAAAGACCGTGTACTACGGGTTCACGTCGTACCTCTACCCGACGACGATCTACCGCTACGACGTCGCCGATGGCAAGACCTCGGTGTATTTCAAGCCTGACGTGAAGTTCGACCCGTCGGCATACGAGACGAAGCAGGTATTCTACACCTCCAGGGACGGCACCAAGGTGCCGATGTTCATCGTCGCGAAGAAGGGCATCGCGCTCGACGGCAGCCACCCGACGGTGTTGTACGCCTACGGCGGGTTCGACATCTCGGTGACACCGGGATTCAATCCGATGCTGCCCGTGTGGCTTGAAATGGGCGGCGTGTATGCGGTCGCGAACCTGCGTGGCGGTGGTGAATATGGCGAGGCGTGGCACCACGCCGGGATGCTCGGCAAGAAGCAGAACGTGTTCGATGATTTCGCGTGGGCCGCGAAGTACCTGATCAAGAACGGCTACACCTCGTCGAAACACCTCGGTATCCAGGGCTATTCCAACGGCGGTCTTCTGACCGGCGCGTCGATCACCCAGCACCCGGAACTGTTCGGCGCGGCCTACATCGGCCACGGCGTGCTCGACATGCTGCGCTACCAGAAGTTTTCGGGCGGCGCGTTCTGGGTTCCCGAGTACGGCTCGGCGGACGACAAGCAGGCGTTCCAGTGGCTGATCAAGTATTCGCCGCTGCAGAACATCCACAAGGGCACCTGCTATCCGCCGACGCTGATCACGACCTCGTGGGACGACGACCGCGTGGTGCCGAGCCACGAGTTCAAGTTCGCGGCCAAGATCCAGCAGGCGCAGGGCTGCAACAATCCGATCCTGCTGCGCACGACCGGCAGCACCAGCCACACCTACATGCCGACCGACAAGGAGATCCAGCAGGACGCCGACGTGTGGGCATTCGAGGCGTACAACCTCGGGATCAAGGAGCCGCCGAAATCTGTCGAGTGAGCGCGATCACACTTTGCGTTCTGCAGGCACCGTTCGGGCGCGGCGGCATCCCCCCGCCCTTCCTTCGGAAGAAGGTGAAAAAGCGGCGCGGTTCGTGATGCTCTTCCCTTCCTTCGGAAGGTGGTAAGGAGGCGCGGCTCGCGATCTTCTTCGGGAGGGATGGCTTTGCATCGCGCAGTGCCTGTCCGATTCGACCGGTCTGTTTCCTTTGATAACGAAACGATATAACATACCGATTCACTTCGCCGTGGATCGGAATCCCGGCTTCGGGTGCGTATCGATTCGACAAGCCCGGGACAGGCTTTTCGACGCGCTCCCAATGGGCCGCGCCAGACCTGCACGCCGAACCACGAGTTGGAGAAGCAGACCGCATGATTCCTGCATCGACGCCCCGGCATTTTTCGCTGCGCCATACCCGGGGCGTCGCAATTGCGGGCTGCTTGGCGCTGGCTGCCTGCGCGGCGGGTCCCAACTTCAAGCCGCCGGCGCCGCCGAAGGTTTCCGGGTACATGGAGAACGCGCCCGCGAATCCTGTCGCGACACCGGGTGTGGCAGGAGGAAGTGCGCAAACATTCCAGCAGGGCGCCGACATCCCGGGCGACTGGTGGGAGCTGTTCCATTCGAAGGCACTGGATGCGCTGGTCAGCGAGGCGCTGGAAAACAATCATGACCTGAAAGCCGCACAAGCAGCGCTGAAGGTCGCGCACGAGGACGTGCTGGCGCAGCGCGGATCATTTTCCCCTGCCGTGTCTGCGGGATTCAGCGCCAGCCGGGAGCGCGATCCCTCGGCGGCCCTGGCGCCGGTGCCCAGCAACAACGCCTATCAGTACAGCCTGTTCACGCCGCAGCTCACGATTTCCTACGCGCCGGACCTGTTCGGCCTGAACCGGCGCGCCCGCGAATCGCTCGAGGCGCAGGAACAGGCCGCGCGTTTCCAGATGATCGCCGCATGGACCACGCTGACGTCCAACGTGGTGGTGACCGCAGTGGAGGAAGCGTCGCTGCGCGATCAGGCCGACGCGACGCGGCAACTGATCGACCTGGAAAAGAAGAGCCTCGGCATCCTGCGGCTGCGTTTCGACAAGGGCGATGCCAGCAAGCTCGATGTGGCCGCGCAGCAGTCGCAACTTGCCCAGACC
>JBOHYO010000297.1:0-3315 GCA_050737935.1 Rhodanobacteraceae bacterium | reverse complement strand
CGCAAACCGGGCACTCGGGGTCCGGCGAAAGACGCGTTTCGTGGAAGCGCATCGCCAGCGCATCGAACATCAGGACCCGCCCGACCAGCGGTTCGCCGATCCCCAGGATCAGCTTGATCACCTCGGTTGCCTGCAGCATGCCGACCACCCCTGGCAGCACGCCCAGCACCCCGGCTTCCGAACAATTCGGCGCCTCTTCCGGCGCCGGTGGTTGCGGAAACAGGCAGCGATAACAAGGCGCCCTGCCCCGCTGACGGCCGGCATCGAATACGCTGACCTGCCCCTGGAAACGTTGCACCGCGCCGTACACCAGCGGCAGGCCGAGCTTTACGCAGGCATCGTTGAGCAGGTAGCGCACGGGGAAATTGTCGGCGCCGTCCAATACCACGTCGGCACCGTCGAGCAAGGCGTCGACGTTCGCGGAAGTGACGCGTTCGGGCAGGCCCTCGATGTTCACCCGCGGGTTCAACGCGTTCAGCGCGTGCGCCGCCGACTCCAGCTTGGACACCCCGATGCGGTCGTCGGTGTGCAGGATCTGGCGCTGCAGGTTGCTGCGCTCGACCACGTCGTCGTCCGCGATCACCAGGGTGCCGACGCCCGCGGCCGCCAGGTAGTACGCCGCAGGCGAACCGAGCCCGCCGGCCCCCAGCAACACCACCCGTGCGGCCTCGAGCGCACGCTGGCCTTTCTCGCCGACCTCGGGCAGGCGCAGATGGCGCGAGTAGCGGTCGTAGAAATCTTCGTCGCCGCCGGGCTTGCCGGTCGGCAGGCCTTCCTCGATCCAGCGCGCGGTGCCGCCGGCGACGGAAACTGCGCGCGCGTAGCCGAGTTGTTGCAATGCGTGCGCCGCGCGCAAGGAACGCGGTCCGTGCGCACAAATGGCGAGGATTTCACGCGCGCGGTCGGGAACGACATCGCCTATGCGCTGCAGCACCTCGCCGAGTGGCAGCGCGACCGCACCTTCCGCCATGCCCGTGGCTTGTTCGTACGTCTCGCGCACGTCCAGCAACAACGCGCCTGCCTGCTGGCGCTGGAGGGCTTCCTGTGGGGAAATCTCGCGGACGGTCATGCGCGCATTATGGTGCAAAAGGCATTGGACACGGACAACAGCAGATCACCACGGATAAAGCAGCAAAATGATCTGCTTCTATCCGCGTTGATCCGTGTCAAAAATGCTCTGGCCACAACACGACCACGTCGCCCTCGGCGAATTCGCGTGCACCCTCCGGCAGCAAGGCGAGTGCGTCGGTCTCGGCAAGTCCCCGCAGCATCCCGGAACCCTGTTTGGCATGCATGGTTGCCCACAACACGCCGCGCTCGTCGGTGTGCACGCCGCACCGGGCGAATTCCGCGCGCGCATGGCGTTTATGCAGCGGCGCGTCCAGCCGCGCGCGCCGTGGTCCGGACACCGTGGTGATGCCGAGCATCGTGCGCAAGGCGAGCTGGACGAACACCCGGAAGGTCACCGCCGAAGCCACGGGATTGCCGGGCAGCCCGAAACAAAGACTGGCGCCGATTTGCCCGAACAGGGTCGGCATGCCGGGCTTGAGGCGCACCTTGTGGAAGTGGATTTCGCCGATGGTCTGCAACACGCGCGGCAGGTGGTCGGCCTCGCCGGCCGAGACGCCGCCGCTGGTCACGACGATGTCGGCACCGGCGGCGGCTTCCAGCAGCGCGCCACGCAGTGCTGCGGGATCGTCGCGCACGACCTGTTGCGCTGCGACCTGCGCGCCGGCCTCGCGTGCCAGCGCCGCCAGCATCATGGCGTTGGATTCGTGGATCTGCCCGAAACCGAGCGGCTGCCCGGCGGGCACCAACTCGTTGCCGGTGGCGATCACCGCGATCCGGGGCTCGCGCCGGACCGCAACTTTGGCGACGCCGAGCGCCGCCAGCACCGCAACCTGCGGCGCATGCAATGGCGTACCGGCCGCGAGTGCAACGTCGCCTGGGGCATAGTCCTCGCCGGCGGCGCGAACGTTGGCGCCGGCTTTCTCGCCGGCCTTGACGACCACGCGTTCGTCTTCGACCGTCACGTTTTCCTTGATGACCACCGTGTCGGCGCCGCGCGGCATCGGTGCGCCGGTGGTGATCCGGGCGCATTCTCCCGGATCGACTGCCGGCGCCGAGGTCGCGCCCGCGAACACCTCGCCTGCCAGGCGGAATTTGCGCTCGCCCTCGGCCGGCAGGTCCGCTCCCCGCAAGGCAAAGCCGTCCATTGCGGAGTTGTCGAAAGGCGGCAGCGGATGCGGGGCGCGGACCTCCCCGGCCAGCACCCGCCCGTGCGCCATCGCCAGCTCGATCGTCTCGACCGGCAGGCGATGCTGCGCCGCGCGCGAGGCGACGATTGCCAGGGCATCCTCGAGGCCGAGTCGCGTCGGGTAATCAGGTTCCGCCATGGCTTCGTTCGTAATCGCGGAAATCCTCCGGTGCATTCAAGTTGTGGAACGCCGCTGTCTGGTCGCGAAAATCCACCGCCTGCGCTTCCAGTTCCATGTGCCAGCGCAGCACCGATCCGTGCAGGGCCGCCGCGGCGCGCGCGGATTCCAGCAACGCGCTGCCGTTCGCGAGCGAATACAGGGCGAACAAGGGTTGCACCTTGCGTTCGTCGCGCGCGTAGGCGCACGCCGACCGCGGATCCGCGTCGAGTGCCTCGCGCAGCCGCTGGCAAAGGTCGCCCGGAAAATCGGGGCAATCGACCGGCACGGTCAACAACCAGTGGCAATCGCCGAATGCGACCTCTTCCGATACGACGACGAGCGCCAATGCCGCGGCAATCCCGGCCAATGGTCCGGCGTGGCCCGGCATTTCGTCGCCGATGACGCGCGCGACCCGGGCGTAATTGGGTTTATGCCGGTTGGCGACGATCAGGATGTCGTCGCACTGCGGGCGCAGCGCCGCGGCCACCTGTTCGACCACCGGCACGCCATGCACGGTCAGCAGCCCCTTGTCCGCCCCACCGACGCGGGTGCCGGCGCCGCCGGCGAGGATCACCCCCAAGGTCCGAATCTCGCTCATTGCCGCCTCCGAACATGGCTGATCATCCGCCTGCGTTTGCGTTGCTGGCTTTCCGTCAACGGGTTGCGTCTGCCGGCGTACGGGTTCTCGCCTTCGCGGAACTCGATCCGGACCGGAGTGCCCTCCAGGCGGTAGCGCTTGCGGAAGAAGTTCTCAAGGTAACGCCGGTAGCTGTCCGCGATGTGCTTGGTGCGGGTGCCATGGATCACGATCGTCGGCGGACGCTCCCCGCCCGGGTGCGCAAAGCGCAACTTCGGCGAATGACCGCGGACCAGCGGTGGCTGGTGCGCCGCCACGGCC
>JBOHYO010000296.1:0-11657 GCA_050737935.1 Rhodanobacteraceae bacterium | reverse complement strand
GGAGAGGTGTCCGAGCGGTTGAAGGAGCACGCCTGGAAAGTGTGTAAGCGGCTAAACCCCGCTTCGCGGGTTCGAATCCCGCCCTCTCCGCCAGTTTTGATGTTCATGGTGGCCCCGTCGGTGCCTCCGCGACGATAAATCGAAAATCCCGCCAGGGCCGGAAGGCAGCAACGGTATCGATCGACTCGTGCGCCGGAGATCCGCTGGCGGGGCCGCCGCCATTTCGCACACAGGTAGCCAGATGCAGCCGCATCGCGGTGAAATCCGGGATCATCCGCCCACCGGCCCAGATTCCGCTTCGCTGCATCCGGGCTACTGCAGTGAGGCGCTTCGTGCGCTTGGTCTCGCCGCGCTTACTTGGCACAATGGGCGGCCGCCCACAGATCGCACCCATGAGCTACCAGGTACTCGCGCGTAAATGGCGTCCGAAGCAGTTCGAGGAACTGATCGGACAGGAACATGTTGTCAAGGCCCTGACCCACGCGCTGGATTCGGGCCGCGTCCACCATGCGTACCTGTTCACCGGTACCCGTGGTGTCGGCAAGACCACCATCGCGCGGATCTTCGCGAAGTCGCTCAACTGCGAGCGAGGCATGTCCGCGCATCCCTGCGGCGAGTGCGCGATCTGCAAAGCGGTGGATGCCGGTCGCTTGGTGGACCTGATCGAGATCGATGCGGCCAGCAACACCGGCGTGGACGACGTGCGCGACCTGATCGAAAGCGCGCAGTACGCGCCGGCGCAGGGGCGCTTCAAGGTGTACCTGATCGACGAGGTGCACATGCTCTCCAAGTCGGCCTTCAACGCCTTGCTGAAGACGCTCGAGGAGCCGCCGGAGCACGTCAAGTTTCTGCTCGCGACCACCGATCCGCAAAAGCTGCTGGTGACGGTGCTTTCGCGATGCCTCAAGTTCGGCCTGAAGCGCTTGTTGCCGGAGCAGATCGCCGGACAGATGCGGATGATCCTGGGCCAGGAAGGCGTGGCCTTCGACGAAGGCGCAATCGACGCGCTCGCGCGCGGTGCAGACGGTTCGCTGCGCGACGGGTTGTCGCTGCTCGACCAGGCGATCGCCCACGGCGGCGGAACGCTGCGTGCCGACGATGTGCGTGCGATGCTCGGCACGATCGCGGACAATGACGTGGGTGCCCTGCTGCGCGCGCTCGCCGCCGGGGACGGCAAGGCCTTGATGACCGAGGCCGATCGCATCGCGGGCCTCGCCCCCGATTTCGCGATGGTCCTGGAGCAACTGGCGAACGCCTTGCACCGCGTCCAGTTGCGGCAGTTGGTACCGGGCTTCCAGGGCGACGAGGCCGGGCACGAGACCCTCGATGCGCTTGCCGGCGAAGTCGATCCGGAGGACGTGCAGGTGTGGTACCAGTTTGCCGTCAGCGGGCGCCGTGACCTGCCGCTCGCGCCCGATGTGCGGACGGGTTTCGAAATGACCTTGCTGCGGATGCTGGCGTTTCGCGCCGATGCGGTGGGTACTGGACAGTCGCCGCAGCGCACGGCACCGGCGGTGCGTACGCAAGCGAAACCAGCGGCGCCGGCACAACCTGCGGCGCCGGCCGCCCCGCGCGTGGCGCGCAATGAGCCGGCTTCCTCCGGTGCCGTGGCCGATGCGCCGCAGCAACCGGCGGTGGCCAAGGCACCTGCGCCGCGAATCGACGGAGTGGCGGACTGGGAAGCCTGGATCCAGTTGGCCGAACTGGGTGGTCCGGTCGGACAACTCGCCCGGCACGCGCTGCCGAAATCGCTCCAGGGCGACGTGCTGACCCTGGTACTGACATCCGAACACATGATGTTCTGCAGCGACGCGCTGTGCCGGCAGTTGCAGGACAAGCTGGGCGACGCGATCGGCCGGCCCCTGCGCGTGCGGGTCGTTGCGGGAGAAACCGTTGCCGACACGCCGGCTGTGCGAGCGGCGAAGGCCCGCTCCGAACAACAGGCCGCGGCCGAGCGCGCGATGGCCGACGATCCGATCGTCCAGGACTTCCAGCGCCAGCTCGGCGCGGAAATCATTCCGGAAAGCATCCGACCTGCAGGTACGCGAGCATGAAAGGACAGTTGGGACAGTTGATGCAGCAGGCGCAGCGCATGCAGGAGGAACTGAAGCGCGCGCAGGAGGAAATCGCGAAACTCGAGGTCACCGGCAGCGCCGGCGGCGGCATGGTCGAAGTCACGATGACCGGCCGCCACGAAGTGCGCCGGGTGCACATCGACCGCAAGCTGATGGCCGACGATCCCGAGATGGCCGAGGACATGCTGGCCGCCGCGGTCAACGACGCCGTCAACAAGGTGGCCGAAGCCAGCCAGCAGAAAATGGGCGGGGTGAGCTCCGGCATGAACCTTCCCCCGGGGTTCAAGCTGCCGTTTTGAATGGGGTCAGGGTCACTTTCCCGGGGGAAAAGATTGGGGTCAGAGTCACTTTTCCGGAAACGGCTCAGGTGGCCACCGCAACTCCTCCCGGAAAAGTGACTCTGACCCCGGCTTCGACGGACCCCTGCTTCAGACCCGACCTCACGAGCTCATGTCCAACGATTCCAACCTCCTCGCCGATCTGGTCGAAGCCCTGCGCTGCCTGCCGGGCGTGGGCGCCAAGAGCGCGCAACGGATGGCGTTCCATCTGCTGGAGCGCAACCGCGAGGGCGGCACGCGCCTGGCAGCCGTGCTCGAGCAGGCGATGCGGCGCATCGGGCATTGCAGGTCGTGCCGCAATTTCAGTGAAAGCGACCAATGCGCGATCTGCGCAAGCTCCTCGCGGGATGCATCGCAGGTTTGCGTAGTCGAGACGCCCGCCGACCTGTTGGCGATCGAGCAGGCGACCGGTTACCGCGGACGCTATTTCGTGCTGATGGGCCGGCTGTCGCCGCTGGATGGTTTGGGACCGCAGGAGCTCGGCGTCGACGTCTTGACCCGCAAGCTCGCTGAAGGCGAGGTCCGCGAAATGGTGGTCGCGACCAATCCCACCGTCGAAGGCGAGGCCACCGCGCACTGGCTTGGCCAGTTGGCCCGCGCGGCAGGCGTGCGCGCGACCCGTCTCGCCCACGGCGTGCCGCTCGGCGGCGAACTGGAGTACGTCGACCGCAGCACGTTGGCGCACGCGTTCGGCACGCGGCAGGAGCTTGCGGATTGATCGCATGGGTACCGGCTTCGGGACCCGGCGTTGTTATGCTTTCCCGAGTCCCGAGTCCCGAGTCCCGAGTCCCGAACCTGAGCTGCAGCCGCCATGCCCGACACCCTTTTCGACAAGATCATCCGCCGTGAACTTCCCGCCGACATCGTCTACGAGGACGATGAGATTCTTGCGTTCCGCGACATCCACCCGCAGGCGCCGGTGCACGTATTGTTTGTCCCGAAGAAATCCTTCGCGACCTTGAACGACTGCAGCGAGGCCGATGCCGGATTGCTTGGCAAGTTGCTCCTGGCCGCCTCCGCATACGCGAAGCAAGAAGGGTTCGCCGAGGAAGGCTACCGTTGCGTGATCAACTGCAACCGCGGTGGCGGACAGACGGTGTACCACTTGCACGTGCATCTGCTGGCGGGCAGGCAGATGCCCGAGCGGATGTCCTGAAAGAGGAGGCAAGAGCGCAACGCCCGCTTGCGCGGGCGTCGGGTGTTGCTCGAGCGGAGTCAGCCCTTCTTGGGCGGCGGTGGCGGCGGCCGTCGCGGCACCACGATCACGCGCGGCGGATAGCTCCAGGGCCCGAAGCCCCCATAGCCCCAGCCGCCGCATCCCCATGTCGACCAGAACGGGTCGCAAGAACCCCACGGACCCCATGGCCCGTAGGGACGCTGCGCATACAGGGGACGCCGGGGCCAGAGGTACACGTTGCTGGCCTCGACTTTCGGGTAGGTGTAATCGAACTCGCCGATCTTGTGCTGGATGGTGCCCTCCAGCGCGCCGGTCACGGTGAGTTCGCGGCCCTTGGCGAACACCTCCGGGTCGTAGAAGCCCTGCTTGCATGCCACGAAGCGGCCGAGGCTGTCGCCGCCGGTCCGCGGGCGCGCCTGTGAATCGAGCGGTTCGGCCAGCACGAAGAAACAGGTTTGCTGCTCGCGCGGCTGGGTTTCGATGATCTCGCCGCCCCAGCGCACTGGCGTGGCGTTCGCGGTGCCGCCCTGGGCGGCCTCCAGCGTGACCGGCGGGTAGTTGCCTTGCAGCGGTTGCGGGATGGTGGCGCAGCCACCCAAGGCCAGCGCAGCCACGACAGCGAACAACAAGCGACGTGACATGATGGGCCTCCGGGAAAAATGAACCGTTGCGTTTATTTAACCACAGTGTGTGACCGGAAACGACGTGCGCGTTTCACGAAGGCGCGGGTTCGTTCAGGCGGCGGTTCGGAATACGCGTAGCGCAAGTGCAGATATTCGCTCGCAAGCTCCTGCAATGCGGGCGCATGGCCCGGTAGTGCGGCGGCGGTGCGCGAATAGAAGTCGCGAGGTCCTTCGTTGCTGCCGCGCGCCACACCCACGCGCGCAAGCCGGCGTTGCAGCCGCAACTGTGCCTTGGCCAGCGCGTCGCGCGGCTTGCTGCGCGGACGCAACGAAGCCAGCAAGGCTCCCGTGCCGAGGGCGAGGACCACCACGATCGCCAGCGCGAAGCCCAGCATTTGCACGCTCGCGTGATCGATTCCGAGCGGCCGGAACAGGTGCGCCTGCCGGAGCGCATCGAAGCCCATCACGGTCTGCCCCCACCAGCGGTTGATCACGTCCAGGTGATTGCGCCACGGCAACCACCAGGCGCTGCTGCCGCCGCCGACATCTCCGCTCACGCCGCCGGTGTCGGCGAGGATCACCCGGCTCACGGCCGCGGTCGGGTCCATCCGTATCCAACCCTGGCCTGGCAGCCAGACTTCCGACCAAGCGTGTGCGTTGGACTGACGGATCAGCAGGTAGTGCGCGAACTCGTTCCAGTAGCCGCCCTGGTAGCCGATCACCACCCGTGCCGGGATGCCGGCGGCGCGCATCAGGAAGGTGAAGGCGCTGGCGTAGTGCTCGCAGAAGCCGGTCTTGGTGTCGAACAGGAAATCGTCGATGCTGTTGCGTCCGAGCGGTGGCGCATCGAGGTCGTACACGAACCCGCCGTCGTGGAACAGCTCCAGCGCGTCGCGCACGATCGCCGCGTCGTTGCCGCCGGCATGCGCGCGCCAGTTTGCCGCCAACGCGCCCGCGCGCGGATCGAAACCGTCCGGTAGCGCGAGGGCTGCGGCGCGCACCTGCGGAGCAAGTCCGCTGACCGCAAGGCGATATTCGGTTGCCGAGGACATCCGGTAGCGCACCGCCTGGTTGACGGGCTGCGCCGACCACAACGTATGGTCCGGTCCCATCTGCGCGCCCTCGGGGGCTTCGATCGGCACGTCCAGCGCGAACAGCCAGTGCTGGTGGCTCGGGAGCAGGGTGACGGTGTAATGCGTCGCCGGGCCGAGCGTGCGGACCGGCGCCGGTGGCCACGGCCGCGTGGCCATCGCGCCCGGCGTCCACGCGCGTCCGTCGAAATCCCACAGCACCATCCCGCGGAAATAGCGTTGGTCCTCCGGGGGCGGTACGCCATCGAAGCCGATCCGCATCGCGGGTGCGTTGTCGGTCAGGAGGTGCTGCAGGTCGCCGGGTGCCATCTGGTCGGAGATGCCGGTGGTCGCCACGCCGTTGCCCGGGGAACCCCAAAGGGGCGTCGCGAGTCGCGGGATCAACAGGAATCCGAGCAGCGCTGCCGGCAGGCTGGCCGCGAGCATCACGGTGCCCGGCCGGAACGCGCGCAGCCATCCGCTTCGTGGAAGGCCGGGCTCGAGCGCGCGCAAGGTCGCGAGCGCGGGCAGCAGCATCAATCCGACCACGATGGTGAAGCCCAGCGCCTGGTCGAACAGCAACGCGCTCATCAGGATGAAGCAGGCGAACCCGACCGCCATGCGGGCATCGCGTATGGATTCGCTTTCCAGCACCTTCAACACCAGTAGCCCGCAAACAATGGCGGAACCCGGCTGCTGGCCGAGCGGCGAGCCGTACACGGCGATCGCCACGAGCGGGATCGCCACCAGCATCACGATCCTGAGCCATGCCGCTACCCGCCGGCGTTGTCGTCGGCGCTGCCACCAGCGTGCCGCAAGAATCGCCGCCAGCGCGGCGGTGTACCAGATCGGCATGTGGGGAGCGTGCGCGACCAGCACGCAGAGCACGGTTGCGCACAGCAGGTTGAACGGCACCGGATCGAGTGCGGAAGCGACCACGCGGGTCCCGGGCGGCGGCTCCGTGCGGCGCTTCACGGCAGCTCCGCGAGTGCGGTCAGGCAGTGGTGATAGTGGGCGGCGTCCGCCGCGGGTCCAACGGTGCGCCGGTCCTCCAGGATCAGGATCCAAGGATGCGCCGCGGCGTAGGCGTCGCAGACCCATCCCGTCAATCGGGAGATGCGGGTTTCGCGATCCAGGCCGGACAAGGCGTTCCAGTCGAGGCGCAGCGGCTGGCCCGGCGCCGCACGGTCGAACTCGCGCACCAGCAGATGGTCGTGGCGCGCGCTGGCTTTCCAGGCGACGTGGCGAATCGGATCGCCGGCGTGGTAATCGCGAAGGTTGGCGAATTCGTCGCCGCCGGCGATGCGTTCATTCGGATCGTCATGGCGCGCCGGCTGCCGCGCGTCGCGCAGGATCCGGGGATACACGAGCACGCGCTGCGCCGGGGTGATCCAGCTCCATGCGCGGAACAGGCCGAACGGCAACGTGCTCGAGACCTGCATGCGCGGCAGTGCCATCCAGCCACGCTGCTCCGTGGGGATCGTCACGGTGGCGAGGCTGTTGCCGGGCTGCAGCGGGCAGGGTTGTTCGAGCCGGTCCACGGAGATCCGAAGGCCATGGCGGGGGTGGCGGTCGTCGGCGAACGCGAGGTGCAGTGGCAGTCGTGCCCCGCAGAAGCCATGGTCGGCGTGCAGCGATCGCAGGTTGAGATCGTGCAGTTCCCGCCAGGTCAGCAGCATGCTGCTCGCCAGTGTCGCGCCGAGCATGCAGGTCAGCAGCAGCGCCGCGTTGTTCTGGTAGTTCAGCGCGCCGACCAGCATGGTGATGAGCAGTACCGCGAAACCGAATCCGGCGCGCGTGGGGACAATGTAGATGCGGTGGCTGTCGAGGCGGACGGGCAACGGCTCGGGCTTGCGCCCGCGCATCAGGCTGCGCGACCACCGGCGCACCCGGGCGGCGATGCCGGGCGCTGCGCCTCGGGCGAGGGCATTCATCGCCCGAAATCAGCGGCGCGAACCCGCCCAGCGGGTGAGCGTCCGCTGGATTGAGGATGGTTGGCCATTTTCTTTCTCGGCGCCTGGTCGTTATTCGACCGCGACGGATTCCAGCAGCGCCTGGGCCAGCGCATCCCGCGACGCACTTCGCTCCGGGATCAGGCGGTGGCTGGCGACGCCCACGAAGACCGCCTGCACGTCTTCCGGCAGCACGAAGTCGCGGTCGCCGAGCAATGCCCATGCGCGGGCACAGGCGAGCAGCGCGAGTCCTGCGCGTGGCGACAGTCCGGTGCGGATGTCATGGTGCTTGCGGCTGGCGGCGAGCAGGGCCTGTACGTAATCGAGCAGGGCAGGGCTTGCCGTGACGGCTCGAGCCTGCAGGCGCAGGCCCTGGATGTCGCCTTCGGCCAATCGCGGCGCGAGGCGACCGACCATCCGCGAGCGATCCTCGCCGGTCAGCAGCCGGCGTTCGGCTTCGGCGTCCGGGTAGTCCAGCGCGATCCGCAGCATGAAACGATCGAGCTGCGAGTCGGGCAGCGGGTAGGTTCCCGCCATGTCCAGCGGATTCTGGGTCGCGACTACGAAGAACGGCTGCTGCAGGGCGCGGCTCGCGCCGTCCACGGTCACCTGGTCCTCGGCCATCGCTTCCAGCAACGCGCTCTGGGTTTTCGGCGTCGCACGGTTGATCTCATCGGCGAGCAATAGCTGCGCGAAGATTGGTCCGCGCTGAAAACGGAACTCGCCGGAGTCGCGATCGAACACGCTGACCCCGACGATGTCACTGGGCAGCAGATCGGAGGTGAACTGGATCCGCCGGAAGCTGAGCCCCAAGGTCGCCGCCAGCGCATGGGCAAGCGTGGTCTTGCCGACGCCCGGGACGTCTTCCACCAGCAGGTGTCCGCCGGCCAGCAGGCATGCGAAGGCCATCCGTACTGCCTGGTTCTTGCCGACCAATACGTCGTTGACCTGCGCCAGCGCGGCGTCGAGCCGCTGGCGGGGCAACCCGTCCGCCGGTGCCGGAATGGCTCCAAATGCCGTTGCGACGTTCTGATCCATGGACGGTGCCGGAAGCCTTGGGTGCATGCGCAGTGTACGATGCCGAATGTCGCCAAAACGCGAACCTTCGCGCGCTCAGGGGATCGCGGCCCCGGCCTGCCGGAGCAGGCGTGAAAGGGCGATCAGCGGCAGGCCGATCAGCGCCGTCGGATCCTCGCTTTCGATGCGCTCGAACAGGGCGATGCCGGCGCCTTCGGACCTGAAGCTGCCGGCGCAATCGAGCGGCTGCTCTCGGGCGAGGTAGCGATCGATCTCGGTGTACCCGAGCTCGCGGAACGCCACCCGCGTGTGGTCCAAGGCCTTCCACGATTGTCCGCCACGCGTATCGACCACGCACACTCCCGTGAAGAAATCTACGATTTTGCCGCTGCTTGCACGCAATTGCTCGCGTGCATTCTCGATACTGCCGGGTTTGTGGAGGACGCTGCCGTCCAGGGCGGCGACCTGGTCCGAGCCGATCACCAGCGAATCGGCGACCCCGGCTGCGACCGCGAAGGCCTTGGCGGCGGCCAGCCGGCCTGCGCGCGCGGCGGGGGCTTCGTCTGGCAATGGCCGTTCATCCACGTCCGGCGCCGTTTGCTCGAAATCGTCCAGCAGGCGCCGCAACAGGTCGGCCCGATAGCGCGAGGTCGACGACAGCACGATCCGGGGGGTGCTCATTGCTGTGAAAGGTCCTCGATCTTTTCGCGCACCGCGGTTTCGAGTGCGCGCTGGGCGGAATCCAGTTCGCGGAGTTGCCGGCTCAGCGCGTCACGGGCCCTTGCGACCGCGCTGACGGCTGCGTCCAGCTCGCGCTGGTTGGCGTTATCGGCTTCATCTCGCAGCCACAGGCGGTGGGCGAGGAGTTCGCGTAGCGCGGCATCGACGGCCAGCCGTGCCTCGGTCTCGCCGGCCGCTGGCTGGTTGGGTCCCATGGACATCGAGGCGTGCGCCCGCGCCAGCCGCGAACGGCATTCCTTGAGATCCCGTTCCAGGCCGTCTGCCTCGAGATACAGGATGCGCAGGGCGCGCTGGTGGCGCATCTGGCGAAGCAACACGTAGATGATGGCCGCGCAGGCGACCACCGCCACCAGTGCGGGCAGGACGATGGCGAGCACGGTGGCGGGTACTGAACTCAACGGAACGCCGGGGTATCGAGTAGAATGTCTGCAAGCATGATACGGGCCAAATGAAGATGCGGGGAGACGATTGCCGCACGTCTCGCGTTTCCCGTTTCCCCGTCCGCGGCCACATTCCGGTTGACTTTGTGCAGTGCGGAATCTAGCATTCCGCGCTTATGTCTGCGTCCCTGCCAGCGAGTGTGGACGCCGAACGCATGGTGGCCGGGCGGCGGTTTTTTGAAGGCACCTTGCCGGTTGCGGAATTGCCGCGGCTGGCGGAGGCGCTGGCGGACGATCACGGCAACATCGACTACCGGTTGGACTTCGAGCAGGGCGAATTGGGTGGTCCGCAATTGCACCTGCGTCTGCGGGCGGGCCTGATGCTCGAATGCCAGCGCACGCTCGAACCGTTCGAATGGCCGGCCGCGGTGGATGCGCGGCTGGGACTGCTGGCGGACGAGGACGAAGCCGCGGCGTTGCCCGCCGACTGTGATCCGTTGTTGCTCGAAGGCGGCACGTTGTCGCCGCGGCGGGTCATCGAGGACGAATTGTTGCTGGCGTTGCCGTTGGTGCCCGTCAAGCCCGACAGCGAAGCATTGCGGGGCGAATGGAGCGCGCCCGCCGAAGGTCCGCAGGACGCGGTGCTGGAGGAGCCGGTCACGCATCCGTTCGCGGAACTGCGCGACATGCTGAAAGCCCGCGAACGGAAACATCGTTGAAGTTGAAGCAGTCAGGAGAGCCATCATGGCCGTTGCCAAGAGCCGCAAATCCCCGTCCCGCCGCGGCATGCGCCGTTCGCATGACGCGCTGGGCAAGGTGCAGCTCGCCACCGACCCCACGTCGGGCGAGATCCATCGTCGTCACCACATCACCAAGGACGGCTATTACCGCGGCCGCAAGGTGATCGAGGACAAGCAGGCCGTCGCCGACGAGGACTGAGGTCCTTGCGCATCGGGCTGCAAAAGGACGCGCGGCGCGATCGACACGCCGCGATTTTCCCGTTGCTTTGCCCCCTTGAGTCAAGGGGGCGATCGAACCGCCGGGCGGTTCGATGGGGGTTGTGGGGAAATGATCGTGCGGACGCGAAGCGCGAGCCGGCAAGCTGATCAGATCTTTCTCCCGAAGGAGCCGTACCTTGACCTACGCCCGCATCCTCGCCACCGGCAGTGCGTTGCCCGAACGCGTCGTCACCAATGCCGATCTCGAGAAGTTGGTCGACACCAGCGACGAGTGGATCCGCAGCCGCACCGGCATCCGCGAGCGCAGGGTCGCCGCCGATGGCGAGACCACGGGCGACCTGGCGTTCCGTGCCGCGCAACAGGCGCTGGCCGACGCCGGCGTCAAGGCGACCGAACTCGACATGGTGGTGCTCGGCACCACCACGCCGGACATCATCTTTCCCGCAACCGCGTGTCTGATCCAGGACCGGCTGGGCGCGAACGGCTGCATGGCATTCGACGTCAATGCCGCGTGTTCGGGCTTCATGTATGCGCTCGGGATCGCCAACAGTTTCGTGCGAACCGGACAGGTGAAGCGCGCGCTGGTGATGGGCGCGGAAACCCTCACCCGGATGGTCGACTGGAGCGAGCGCGAAACCTGCGTGCTGTTCGGCGACGGCGCCGGCGCGGTGGTGCTGGAAGCCTCCGACGAGCCGGGCGTGATCGCCACCTGCCTGCACGCGGATGGCGGCTACAAACATCTCCTGTACAACCCGGTCGGCGTCTCGGTGGGATTCACGGACGAGAAGAACCATGGCGTGCGGATCCACATGAGCGGCCGCGAGGTGTTCAAGGTCGCGGTCAAGACGCTCGATGCACTGGTCGATGAAACCCTCCATGCGGCGAACATGCACGCCGACCGGATCGACTGGCTGATTCCGCACCAGGCCAACCTGCGGATCATCGAAGCCACTGCCAAGCGGTTCGGGATGCCGATGGATCGGGTGATCGTCACCGTGGACAGGCACGCCAACACCTCGGCCGGCTCGGTGCCGCTTGCGCTGGACGCAGCGGTGCGATCCGGGCGCGTGAAACGCGGCCAGCATGTCCTGCTGGAGGCCTTCGGCGGCGGTTTGACCTGGGCTTCCGCGATGGTGAGGTATTGAAAGCCGGGACTCGGGACTCGGGACTCGAAATGCTCAATGGATGCGGCTGGTATTGGGGTCCAATTCCAGTATCCGACCCCGGCTTTTCAATCTCGTCCAGGCGAGTCGTTCGATTGCGGCAAGGCGCGAATCAGATGGATGCAATGACAGAGTCCAACCGAGTCCCGAGTCCCGAGTCCC